>JBEDKY010000435.1:0-13893 GCA_041171905.1 Pseudomonadota bacterium | reverse complement strand
AGGTGCCGACGGTTCCCATGCCTTGTCTGCCTCTGCCGACTGACCAGCCTCGCGCAGTTTGAATCGGTAACTAAACCAGCTGTTGAAATCCATCGGGCCATAAACGTTTTTCGCCGCATGGGCTTTCAACCATTCTTGTGCGCACCTGATGAGTTCGGCTCCGGCGTGTTTTCCGTCGGCATCGTCTGTGCATTCAAAAAATCCAATCGAGGCGTCCCAGCTCCGTTGGTGTGGAAGGTCGGCGCCAATACGTGCTACGGCGTTGCCGGTGTTCACATCATAAGCAAGCCAAAAATCGCATTTGCGCGCCTGGCCATAGCGCAGAAGTTGCTTCCATAATTCAGCCGATGAGGCCGATTTCGTACGTTTTTCATTTTCGTTGATGTGCTTTGGAAGGTTGGCGAAGGTGTCGTCGAAGGCTTCGCTGTTGCCGCAGGAACTCCGTTGTTCAATGCGCAGGCCGGTTGACATTAGACTCCTCTCTTGCGCAGAACAGCTACGCCGTTTTCTTCATTGGCTCAGGACTATAGGTGAGAATCACCTCGCGCATCGCATCCGAAACGTCCGTATAGGAGTCGAAATAGGAGAAGGTCTTCGGAAAGTTTCGCCGTGAAAATTGCGCAAGCTGATACGGACTCTGACCTTTCTGCGTGCGGACTTCCTCAGACAGGCGTTCCACCTGATTGCGCAGGTGGCGTCTTGAATTGCAGAGTTCTTCGACGATTAAAATGTTGGCCCTTTTGGGAGTCGTGTAGCTCTTCATCGCCTGCCTCAGAAGCCCTATGTTCAGTTGTCTGACCAAAAAAGAGCTTTGATTGAATATGTGCCTCAGCAGGTGTTCATCAATTTGCACGTGCCGCGCTTCATCGAGCATGTGAAACTGGTGCACCTGGTAATGAAGAGTGTCGAGCCGGTTGGCTTTCTCGTCTCGTTGTTGCGCTCTGTAGTGTGCAAAGTAGTCGATGGTCTTTTCTTCAAACAGAAGTGCGACCCAAATCCAGAAGTTGAGCTGCCGCGGCAGCTGGGCCATGAGGCTGATGAGTCTGTCCTCGTGACTCCGCAGCTTCAGGAAGTAGTAGTCGCTGCGGGTGTAGCGTTCTTCGTTGCAGATACGATTGAGTCTGCGGAACATTTCAGTGTGCTTAACTTCTTCTTCCAAGAAAATGTCGAGGCAGCGCTTCAAATCGCTTGAGACGTTCTTTGCCCATGGCAGCAGACTTTCGACCACCTTACAGAGAAATCGGTCCTCAAGGAAAATGAACTGTTCACTCACGTACTGGGCAAACAGTTGATTGTAATGCCTGCGGTCGTCTTCATCGAGCACATTTCGGTAGGACGGGCAGTAGAAAAGCGGAGTGAGTACTTCAGGAAAAAAGTACTGCATGCCGTCCACACCTTTGTGCCACGCAATTTTATCGATGCTGTATGCATCCTTTGTAGCGTTGTCAGCGATTGTCTTTAAATCCGGTAGACTCATGGCCCTAAACCCCCGCGAGCCCTTAAACTGTCGGCTCTTCGGCCGCTTTCCAGCAAAACTGGAGTCTAGTTCAAAAAAAAAAACATTTTGACTAAATTTTTCGGCGAATTGCCCGAAAAACCAGAAAATTCGCACAGTCGGGGGGCTGGGGTGCCGTCAGCGAATGGGAATTGCAGCATACGCGCACTGACTAAAATTCAAGAAAATCCGGAGGCTTTGTGCCTTTGGTCGGTCAGGCGCGGGAGCGTGTCGTTTGCGCGATTCGGCGAAATGGCCGCACTGCAGCAAAGCAAGGCAATGCGGCTCGGGTTGAATGCCGGAGATGTTGTGGTCGTGATGGCACTCCCTTCCCCTCAACTCTATTCTGTGTTGATTGGAATGATGGGACTCGGCTGTCCCATCGTCTTCATAGAACCTTGGATGCCCGCCGCGCACATTGAAGCTGCGCTCTCCCACTGCAATCCAAAGGCGATTTTCACCGACACATTTGGCCAGCTCTGGCGATTGCGCAGTCACGTTTTGCGAGCGTTGCCCCGTTTCGACGTCAACCATTCAGACGAGGCTTTGCCAAGCGGCGGGCCATTGCAGATTCTTCCCGTCGATCCTGCAAACGCTGCAATCATTTCTTTTACGAGCGGTACAACCGGACATCCCAAAGGTGTGGTGCGCACTCACGAGTACCTTTGGAACCTTCATGAGATTTTAGTGAAGTACGGTGAAGACGAGAGCTTGAAGGGCCCCGACCTGACTATTTTTCCAAATCTCGTTTTATTCAACATCGGCAACGGGCGTGGTTCTTTGCTCGTTCCGGCCAATTGGTCGCTCAATGCCCTGCAGCGGATTCGCGAACTCAACAAGGATTTTTGGCCGCAGACTCTCTCCTGCGGGCCTGCCTTTTTAAGGCGTCTCATCGAATATAATTTGTGTCCGCCAAGCCTGCGCAACATTCACGTCGGCGGCGCTCTTGTCGAGTGTGATCTATTGGAGTCAGTCATTCGCCTTCTGCCGCGCGCTGTCATCAAACAGGTGTATGGCGGCACCGAGGTTGAGCCAGTGGCTTTCTGTGATGCTCAGAAGAGTCTCAATAATTCGCGAAGAAAGGGTTATTTGCATGCACTCAACGTCGGTTTTCCGATCGCTGAGATAAAAACCCGATGGGACGAACGCGGTGCCTTATGGGTGTCGGGACCTAACGTGTGCCCAGAATATTTGGGCAGCAGCGAAGAAAATCTGCGTCACAAGAAACGCGATGAGGACGGCACACTTTGGCATTGCATGGGAGACAGGATTTTATCTGATGAAGATGGTCTTTGGTATGGCGGCCGTGTGGATCAGCCGGCCGACGACTTTTTATTTGAGCAAAAGCTGTACGCGCGGCTCGGGCACGCGCGCGCCTTCCTGCACCGCGATATCAGCAACAAAGGAATCATTATTGCAGATGACGACCGGAAACATGTGGAAACTGTCGGTCGCGAATTATCTTCTGAAAAGTTTGACGTCTGGAATGCAATCATCACCCGCGACAGGCGACACCGTGCGCGGATCGATCGCAAAACCACGTGGCAGCGAGGTTTGAGAATGCAAAGATGGAAGATTTATCTCAAAGAGCGCAGTCCTCTTTTTGTACTCCTGCTGCTGGCAACTGGTCCGCTTTTCAGTGGTTATTTTCTGAGTCAGGTGCACGGCAGCTGCACTGATTCGCCGCGTGGAGTCTGCTTTCAGTCTTCTTTTGGAATCGCCGCAGGCGTAATCGCTGTGATTGCTTCGGTGATGTTTATGGTTCTTGCGCGGATGATGGATGAACTCAAAGATTTCGAGAAGGACAAAATAGCCAATCCGGGCCGTCCACTCCCCCGCGGCCTGATTTCGCCGCAGGAAATGACTTCGGCGATTCTCTATCTGTTTCTGCTCCTGCTGTCTTTGTCATCCTCATTCTTTTTCATTGCGGGTCCGCTGTCTGCTGTGTTGATGATTTTTTCGACGCTCTACCTTTGGCTGATGTACAAGGAATTCTACGTCGGTGCTTGGCTCGCAAATTATCCGCTTTGGTATGCACTGTCGCATCAGGTTGTCGGTGTTCCACTCTATTTGTTCGGAGTCACTCTATTCGCCCCCGACTTTGCCAGTGAACCGCTGGCCTGGATGTACGTCGGTGTCAATGTCTGCAGTTCGGTTGCATATGAATTTGCGCGAAAGCTCAAGCCCGATGCGCATCCGGCCGCACGAACCTACCGGCAGATTTATGGTCTCAGGGTATCGGCAGGTATCGCTCTGTTTTTCAATTTTGCAGCGATGGGTATCGTTTACGCTGCCCGGCAAACAGGATTCTCTGGTCTTGCACCACTTTTTGTTTTTCAAATCATTTTTGCTTTCATGCTTTTGTTGCAGATGTTCAGGGATTCACTTCACAAGCAGTCCGAAGGAGTCGCCGCGCTGGTGGTTCTACTGTCGGCCTGGATGGGTATTTTTGTCGTCTTCAGGTTCTGAAAATTTGGAGAAAATCTCATGGCAGACAGCGGTATGAGCTACATATTCACTCCTGGAAGTACACTTGAGGACATCCGCCGGCTTGGCGGTGGTAAGGCTTACAATTTGGCAAAACTCTCACAGGCACGGTTTCCGGTGCCCGACTGGATATGCCTGAGCGCTTCGGCCTTGGATGATTTTTTGCAGCAGAATGGCCTGATAAGCGACATCTTCGTGGATGTTCAAAATCTTGATGATGTCGAGAAGAATGTCGAAGAACTTTTTCTTGGCAAACAAATTCCACTCAAGGTCCGCGAAGAATTGAGTCTTCAACTGGAGCGCGGGGGCTTGTTGGACGGTTTTGTTGCGGTCCGATCAAGCGGATTGGATGAAGACTCCGGTGACAATTCTTTTGCTGGTCAGTTCTCATCATTTTTGTTTCAAAAGGGGGCTGATGCGATCTTCCGCAGCATCCTCAGATGCTGGGCATCGGGATGGTCTGCACGCGCACTCGCCTATCGACGGGAGCGCAATCTTCCGCTGAGTGGAATCCGAGTGGGGGTTGTGATCCAGCGGATGGTCAATGCCGAATCTGCAGGAGTCGCATTCTCGAGAAACCCGGTGGACATTGCCGACAGGGATCATTTGCTGCTGAGCAGTGTGTGGGGTCTTGGAGAAGGACTTGTCAGCGGTTTGCTGCCTGCAGATGAGTATAAAGTTGACAGAAAGTCGCTCGAACACAAGGAAGAACTGGCCGAAAAGAAAATCGCGCTGCGGCATGCTTCGGCAGGTGGATTGAGCGAATGTCCCGTGGATGAGGACAAGGTCTCGGTTTCGAGTCTTTCGGCTTCAGAAATTAAAGCAATTTCAAAGCTGACGATGGACGTGGAAAAGCATTTTGGCGGACCGCAGGATCTGGAATGGGCCGTTGTCGATGGTCAGGTTCATCTGCTGCAGGCAAGGCCCATCACAACCGTTCCCCCGGAAGGATTGTTTGATGATAAATGCGCTGGTGCCGGCTATATCCTATGGGATAACTCCAACATCATCGAAAGTTTTTGCGGCGTCACAACTCCGCTGACCTTCAGTCATGTGAGCCGCTGCTATCAGGAGGTTTATTATCAGTTCTGCCGGCTGATGCAGGTTCCGGAAAAGGTGATTGCCGACAATGAGTCGACCTTCCGCAACATGCTCGGCCTCATCCGCGGGCGCATCTATTACAACCTCGCCAACTGGTACAAGCTGCTTTATCTGTTTCCCGGCACGGCACAAAGCAAATCTTTTATGGAAACGATGATGGGCGTGAAGCAGGGACTCAAGCCCGAGATTGCCGCTTTGTTTGAGTTCACGAGTCAGCCCGTCAGTTACGGAGCGTTTGCCCGCGTAAAACTTTACGTGACGCTGGTGTCACGTCTTTTCAACATTCGCCCGCTCATCAACTCATTCGAGCGACGCGTTGATGGCATCGTGGCAGAGGGACGGCACAAGAATTTTAAAAACATGTCCCTTCAGGAACAAGTCGACTACTATCACTCGCTCACTGAGCGTGTTTTGAAGCACTGGCAGGCACCCATCGTCAACGACACGCGCTGCATGGTCTTCTTTGGACTGCTCAAAGCATTGGTTGGAAGCTGGATCACGAAGGGAGACGACAGTTCAACTTTGCAAAACGATCTGTTGTGCGGGCAGGGAGAATTGGAAAGTACTGAACCCACACGCATGTTGATGCGCATTGCGAGTGAAGTCGACAATGGGCCCGAGAACCGGCGCAGCTGGCTGATGTCGACACCCGCCTCGGAAGCCTGGAGTGCCATGACCGAACGCGGCGTCTTTCCAGAGCTTTATTTGAAGTTCAAAAACTTTCTCGACCTGTATGGGTTCCGTTGCGTCAACGAACTTAAGCTCGAGGAACAAGATCTTCATGATGACCCCTCATTCGCTCTCGAGGCAGTGACTAGCTATGTGAGGATGAAGAGTTATTCCATTGAAGCTATGGAACAACGCGAGGCTGAAATTCGCAAGAAAGCGGAATCCGAGGTGGACGCGCGCCTGGGTGGTCTGATGAGCGTAGTCAAGCGGCCGTTGTTCAACTGGGTTTTGGCCAACGCACGCAGCGCCGTGCGCGACCGCGAGAATCTTCGCTTCGACCGCACGAAAACATTTGGAATTGTCCGTCATCTTTTCCGCGGATTTGGTCGCAATCTGCACGCTCTCGGTGCCATCGAGCAGCCCAATGATGTTTTTTACCTGACCATCGACGAGATTATCTCATACACCGAGGGCCGTTCATCAAGCCTGCTCCTGCGCCAAGTTTCTCTGATGAGAAAAGAGGAATTTGAAGACTATCGTAACACGCCACCACCACCTGATCGTTTCACAACTCGCGGAGCTGTGGGTGCATCGCTGTTTTGGCCGCAGTTGTTGGTTGCCAACGATTTGTTGGCAGGAGAATTGCCCGTTTCTACGGACCCAAATGTACTCCTGGGCACCGCCTGTTGCCCGGGCATCGTTGAGGGAATCGTCCGTGTGGTGGTCAACATGTCCGATGCTCAGGGGCTGAACGGTGAGATTTTGGTCACCGAACGCACAGACCCCGGCTGGGTGCCGCTTTATCCGGCTTGCAGTGGTTTGTTGATTGAACGTGGCAGCCTGTTGTCCCACTCTGCAGTCGTTGCTCGTGAACTTGGTTTGCCTACGATTGTCGGAATTCGGGGTGGACTTGTCAGTCGGTTGAAATCCGGCATGCGCGTGCGCATGGATGCCGGACGCGGTGAGGTGCAAATTCTTTCGGAGCCATCGGTCGCCGAAGCATAAAAGCAGGAGCAGGGGAATGAGTGTTGTATTTGAAGGACGCAATATTTTTCTCTCGTATAGACTTGGCGACGTCGATGTGGCGGCGCTTTCGGATGTAAATTTTAAGATTCACGGTGGACGTTTCACCTGCCTTGCGGGCCCGTCGGGTTCCGGTAAGTCGACGCTCCTCAATTTGCTTGGTCTGATTGAACCCATGCAGAAGGGCGAACTCATATATGCAGACAGGCAGGTGGGTTCCCTGTCGGAACCGCAGATGAACCAGATCCGCCGGCATGAAATCGGATTCATTTTTCAAAGTTTTCATTTGATCGAAGTCCTCACCGCGGAAGAAAATGTCGAGTACTTTTTGGCTCGACAGGGTAAGCCCGCCGAGGAGCGCACAGAGGCTGCACGTATGGCCCTGCGCTGGGTTGGTCTTGAAGATCACCGGCACAAGCGGCCGCAGCAGATGAGCGGTGGACAGCGGCAGCGGGTTGCTATCGCACGGGCTCTTGCCAAGCAGCCCAAGGTGATCATCGCCGATGAGCCGACGGCAAATCTGGATTCAAAAACCGGTGCTGAAGTTCTTGGACTCCTGCAACGCCTGTGCAGAGAAAAGGGGCACTCGGTGATCATGGCGAGTCACGATCCGCAGGCAATTGGTCTTGCCGACACGGTCATCCGGCTGCGCGACGGCCGCCGTGTGGAGGAGGCGTAAATGTTGCTTAAAGTAGCCCTTAGAAGCCTCATGAGGAACAAAAGGCGCACACTCGTTACCCTTGCTACAGTTGCAGTGGGTGCCGCCGCACTTTTTGTGTTCCGTGGATTCAACACAGGATTGTTGAATGAATATCGTGAGAATGCAGTTCATGCCCATTACGGGAACGGACAGGTCAATACACAAGGGTATCGCGATAAGGTTTTGGCCAAGCCATGGGAGGCTTGGATAGGTGAACCCGAGCAAGTGCTCAAAGGCTTGCTGTCAATCGAGGGTGTTGAAAAAGTTTTCCCGCGCCTCGAGTTTGCCGCACTCGTTTCCAATGGAACGCGTTCGCTTGGATCACGCGGTGTGGGTATCGACGGTGCAGCGGAAAGCGACTTTTTTTATACAATCAACGTTGTCGAGGGGCAGTCCTTGCGCAGTGAGGCCGAGGGCATCGTGCTCGGCAAGGGATTGGCATATTCACTCGACGTGAAGGTCGGCGACCGGATCACTCTGCTGACCAACACGATCTACGGAACACTTAATGGGGCTGATTTTAATGTGGTCGGAATCTTTCACACCGGTTCACGCGAGCTGGATGATGGGTTTTTCCAAATACAATTACCTCAAGCACAACGACTTCTTGATACACCCAAGGTTGAGAAAATTTCGCTTGGATTGCGCAACCATGACGAATGGCCGGCAGTCGAGAAAAAAATTGAACAGTTGCTTCCACAACTGGAGGCGACTCCGTTCGAAATTCTTGACAAGATTTACTATCAGAATTCGGTAGATTTTTTAAATGCGCAATACCTTATCGTACGTATGATCATTCTGTTCGTAGTGGTGCTCGGTATTTTCAATACAGCAACCTCGTCCATTCTCGAACGCACTCAAGAAATTGGCATGCTGCGTGCGAACGGCGAGTCGCGCCGTGAAATTCTCTCACTCATTGCTTTGGAGGGCTGCATTTCAGCACTGCTGGGCGCATGTCTGGGCTTACTTTTTGTCTGGGTTGCTAATGTCACTTTTTTAAAAGACGGGTTTTACATGCCCCCTGGTCCCGGAATCACGCGTTCATTCAAAACCTTCATCGAGTTGCAGATTCCCATGGCTGTAGAAGCTCTGGTGTTGGTCGTCATTGCGGGAGGACTGGGAAGTCTGCTGGCTGCCTTCAAAGTGCTGCGCATGACCATCAGTCAGGCACTCCGTCAAGCGGGCTGAACTTCAAATGGGTTTTGCGTGGCTCGAATGGAACGGCGTTCTCTATTGGACCGAGCACAGGCGTGCTCCCTATGAACCCTGTTCTGCTCTGACACTTTTGGTTGAGGGAATCTGGCAACGGTTTCCCGATTCGGCGCATTTTATTTTGCGCGCCCGCATTTTCACATCAGAGCCACTCACAGAGATGTGCCGCGGCGCTGTCGTCGTTTGTGCAAAACGAAGCACATTCATACGCGACGTTCCGCCAGATGTGGCATCCCGCATGAAGGATGGAGCGCAGGCTGTGAGAATTGCCTCTGGCAGTCCATCGCAGTCGATTGCACAGACGTCTGCGCAAAAGAGCCGCCCTCCAGCCCACCCAGCCGAACTCAACCGTTCGGTGGAATGCTGGTTGCTCGATTCACAGGGACAGCTACTGGCGACTGCCGCAAACACTTCCGGCCGGAATAGGATGCGGCATGCGGAGATGAATCTGCTCAAAGGCTGGTGGCAGCGCGAAAGACGCCCTTTGCCAGCGGGCAGTCGGCTGGTCGTGACTCTTGAACCATGCGCAATGTGCGGCGGGGCAATTTGGGAGTGTGTCGCTGATAAGGATAACTTTGAAGTTATCTATGTTACCGCTGATCTTGGCTCTGCCGCCGCGAGATCGGTGCTCCGCGGCCACCCCATGCTTCGACAGTGTCTAAACATTGGTCATCCGTTCTAGTTACAAGTTTCCGAAACTCATTGGCTTTTGTTTGGCCTCGGAATTGCTCAGTCTGCTCCGAACGCGTCTTTTTGGCGCTCGAAAATTCAGGAGTCGTGACATGAGTATCCTTCGCAGTCTCAAATCAACTCGTCATGGACTGGGTCTGTGGTGTCTGGGAGCTTTGGCAGTTGTGGCTGGTGCTTGTTCAAGCGAAAGCACTCCCGACACGAGCGGCGACGCAACGCCTGCTTGGATGCAAAATGACAAAACTGATGATGCCAGTGTGCAGAAGGCGCTGTCATCCAAAATGGCGATCCTAGTAAATCTGCAAACCAACAAAACAACAATCTATAAAGACGGCCGCGCGGTTGGGCAGTGGAAGATTGCAAGTGCCGACGTAACGGGTGAGTTCCACAACAACGAACCGCAGAGCACTCCAACTGGAATTTTTGTTGCCGAAGACATGCAGGTCTGCCCTGAGTGGCTGCCGCGTTCGCCCACCGATCCTAAAACAGGAAAAGTTGCTGCTAACGAGCAGGAACGCATGGCCATCATCAAGGCCAATCCGGACCTGTTTGGCCCGTGTGGTGCAAAAAACCCGCTTGGCAAATATGTCGTCTGGTTTCATGGCGCGTACGGTACACACGGCAATGCAGCCGAGTGGATTCTTGAAATTCCGGATCCCGAGCAACGGCGTGTTTCAGGTGGATGCATCAGAAACCCCAACAACAAAATCAAGGACCTCTTTCATCAGGTTGTCGACACATATCCCGAACTTTCTGCCTTTAAGCCTAAGGTTTTGGCGATGGAGGCTGCAGCTGGAAAAGATAAGAAGACCCTGACACAGGGTCTCTCGAAAACGGATCTGAAAGTTGTTGTGGGCCGCTGGGCAAAAGACCCGAGCCTAACGCAAACTCCCCAACCGGTCACCCCAGACGTTGCAGCAACCGCTGCGCCTCAGCCAACAGCCACGCCGGTTGTGCCGCAAAAGATGAAATGTGTTGTTTCGTCGATCAACCCCGACCGGGGAATCGTGCCGGTTTATCTGGTGCTGCCGGCCAAGTTTGACAACGAACACACGTTCTACAGCAAGGGCGATTCTGTCACAGTGCTTGAGCCTGTTGCAGGCACAAACCTTGTGAAGGTCACCAATGGCTTCGTCGACAAGAAGTATCTCAGTAATTGTCAAATCCAGAACTGACTCTGGCTCTGTCGAGTCTGTCTGGCCTCATGCACGTAGCCCCGGATCAGAACTGATCCGGGGCCTTTTGATTTTGAATATCTTCTATTCGTTTATTTATAGAAAAGAGCTGCGTTTGGAATTGCGCGTTTGGTGATCGACGGGCCCTTGTAGCTGACGATCAGATTCTGCACTGAAGTCTTCTGGAAGTAGCTGACTCGGATCGCATGGTAACCAACAGTCAGGTTGATTGTGCCAGCGCGCTCGCGGGATGCGTGAACGCCTCCGTTTTCAACGACAAGAGTTTCATTGATCCACAGTCTGCTGCCGTCATCCGAATTCGTATAGAAGGTGTACGTACCGGCTCGCGGAATATAAACAAATCCTTCGTACATAAATCCGTAATTGGTGGTTTGAGTTGTCGGCGTGAATAGGAAATTGTTAAGCGTACCTGCCTTGACCGGAGCCATCTTTTGAAAATCAGGAACATCCGACCACGCAACGGGTGTCGTGTAATAGTTATAACGCACACCCGGTTTGTACGCGGGAGTCGGCGTCGGTGCCGGTGTTGGCGCGACGGTCGGAGCGACAGTGGGATTTGGCGTCGGTGCTGGAGTTGTTGGCACCGGAGTGGGTGTCGGAGCTGGTGTTGTTGGCGCCGGAGTCGGTGTTGGAGCGACAGTCGGAGCCACGGTGGGAGCTACGGTAGGAGCCACGGTGGGAGCTACGGTTGGAGCCACGGTCGGAGCCACGGTCGGAGCCACGGTTGGCGCTACCGTTGGTGCTACAGTCGGTGCTGGAGTTGGTCCGGCCATCACCTTGTCGAGGGCTTTTGCCGCGTTGATGCGGGTTCCAGTGTCCACTTTCCCTACCAACGCAGGAACGGCGTCACCGGTCGTCATGATCGCGTCTTTAATTTGCAGATATGTCATCGATGGCTGGTTGCTCCACAGCAGTGTTGCGAGGCCCGCAACGTGTGGCGTTGCCATCGATGTTCCGCTGTAGGACTGGTAACCGTTGTTTGGGACAGTGCTGAGAATATCGCGGCCGGGAGCAGCGATGTTGACCCCGTCACCGTAGTTAGAAAATGACGACAGTCCGTCGGTGGGATCCGTCGATGCGATTGCAAGAACGTTGTCGTAAGTCTTGCTATAGTAGGCCGGGTAGCTGGCTGCGGCGGCAGATTCGTTGCCCGCAGCTGCGATGAAGAGCACGCCCTTGTTCTTAGCGGCCGTGAGTGCGGACGCGATCAGCGCGCTTGCACCGCCACCGCCATAACTGTTGCTTGTGACACGCGCACCGTTGTTCACGGCATACATAATTCCGTCATAGATATCGAAGTTGAATCCAGAACCGTCATCGCCGAGAACTTTGACAGCCATCAGCTTGGCATTCCAGCTGACACCTGCAACACCGACAGCGTTGTTACCTTTGCCAGCAACCGTGCCGGCACAGTGTGTTCCGTGCCCATTGCCGTCCATCGGGTTGTTGTTGACCCAGTAAAAGTTCCAGCCCTGAACGTCGTCGATGTAACCATTGGAGTCGTCATCAACGCCATTTCCTGCGATTTCCTTCGTGTTTTTCCAGATGCTGTCTTTCAGGTCCTCGTGATTGTAGTCGATGCCCGTATCGATCACTGCAACGGTGAAGTTCGCATCTCCCTGCCACTTATCCCATGCGGTGGGTGCAGATATTTTCTGCATTCCCCACAACGACGGCCACTTTGCATCGTTGGGAATTGCAATTGCCCTGGCCTCAAAGTTTGGTTCGGCCAGCACTACGGAGCCGAGATTGTGCAGCGCGTTTATTGCATTGGTGATGCCTTTTTTGCTGATGTCGCGCAGGTCGAGACGGATAACCTCATAAGAGTTTTCCGCGTTCGTTTTGAGTGAGTTCATTTTCAGCTGGCCTTTTGCGATGGTCAGGCCGTTGATCTCAACCGCACCAAGTGCCGTAACGTTCGCAGCATCGCCGCTGTTTTTGAAATTACGTACATCACCCGAACGTTGTTTGAGCGGGAGTGTCTCGCGCCAGTCGCTCTTGGCCAAGACAACCAGCTGACCCGCTTTGGATCTCTTGTCCAAGTTTTCTTTCGAGTAAGTTTTCATTAGAAAATCAGTGTCAATGCCGAGTTCTGTCGCTGCATTGGGAATCGTCACTCCTGCATCACTGACCTGCGAGTTCGACTTTGGCTTGAGACATGCGCTTGCAAGAACAGACATGAGGGCTGCGGCCGCGAGATATGAAAATCTCTGTTTGACGCTCTGAGACATCGACTTTCTCCCATTCGAAACTGGTCTGCTGACATGTTCCCATGGTAGATTGACGGGCTGTGATAGATCAGAGAACCGCGAAAGTCTTGACGCTGCAATTTTCTCAGGGAGGATTGGTGGGTGGAATTCATTCGCGTTGATGACGTCTTTGCTGTTTATCCGGAAGTTTTTGTTCATCCGGTGAACTGTGTGGGCGTCAGCAAGGACATCGTATCCCGACAAGTAAAGAAGGCTTGGCCGGACTATTTTCGTGAATACACCCGTGCCTGTATCCGCAAGAAGTTGCAGCCCGCCGAACCGCTTTGGCATGAAGTCGGCGAGCTCTTCGGAACCCGTTTTGTGGCAGCTCTGCCGCTGAAGTTTCACTGGCAGGAAAAAATGCGTCCCGACGTTGCCCGGCAGGGATTGGCGGTTCTGATTGATGAGATTTGCAGGCGACAACTGACCAGTGCTGCCATTCCAATTTTTGATGGTCCGCCTGATGGCTGGATTGAACGCGAGATTGCAAAACTCCTTGAGGCCCAACTGTCACCCTCGTTGCAGGTTGTCTACTTGTTCAACAGTGGTGCCGAATAGCGTTGCAATTATTATTCAGTAATTACGGTATATTAAGCTCAATTCAGAGTGGCCTTGGTCTTGCTTCTCGCGTCGCATCATGAGGAGGAGTACTGTTATGCAAAAGACTTTTGGAACTGGTATCAAAATTCTTTCGTGCATTTGGCTTTCGTTGTTTGTCGTTGCATGTGGTGGCGCCGAAAAGCAGACGGTCTCCCAAACCTCGAGTAGCGATTCCGCTGCAAAAGATGACTTTGAACCATTCAAAAATCCGCGTTTTCAACGCGCGATGGATTCCTACTTTGATCGCGGCAGCGACAGCAACACACGCTGGAGTGTCGAGGTTCTTGCGCACGGTCCGCGCGGACAAAAACTGTCACTTTATTCGCGAAGTTCTGCTACCTCAGTGAAACCCGCATCGACGATGAAGATTCTAACCAGCTGGACGGCTTTCCAGGAGCTCTCCAGCGCGTCGCAAATCGGTTCCGAGAAATTCAATTACATCCGCGAAATGATGAAATATTCAGACAACAC
>JBEDKY010000434.1:0-6745 GCA_041171905.1 Pseudomonadota bacterium | reverse complement strand
CTTCCGCGACCTGCAAGTTCAACTCGAAGGCACGGAAAACAGAATCACAGTGGCCAGACAAAGAACCATTGCCGCCATACAGGAATTCAACAATCAGGTGACGGTTTTTCCTACCAACCTGACCAACTCAGTTGTTTACCATTATCAACCTCTTCCTCAATGGGGAGCTGACAAAGATGTCAAATCACTCGAACAAGCTCCAAAAGTGGATTTCAAAAAGTGAACAAGAGCGCATCGAGCAGCTGATTGCCCGAATAGAGCGCCAATACCCATTCGAAGTTGTCGTCGCATTCAGCGATGAGCCAGCTGTGGTTCCTGCGGCCGCGGCAAGGATGATTGCGCTGCTTGCCATCGTAGCCGAGCTGATTGCCGAGGCATTGTGGCTGCCGGTGCCTGCATGGGCATTCGGTTTGTGCGTTTTTGCTTTTTTGTTTGCTCCCGCAGGCCGTTGGCAGGGAGCTTTTCTGTTTCGTCTGTTGGCGCGCCGCGGCGAAAGGCAGAACTCAGTGCAGTTTCAGGCAGAGCAGTGTTTCGGTGATTTGGGACTCGCACGCACCCGCCAGCGCAACGCGCTGCTGATTTTCTTTAATCTCAAAGAGCATATCTTTTGTCTGCGTCCCGACCGCACTCTGCAAAATGAATGGCCGCAGTTGAATATCGAAGAGCTCGTAGGACAGCTCAAGGAAGATTTGGAAAAACACAAATCGCCAGAAATTGCAGCGGCGGATTCTTTGGCGCGTCTGCTCAGCCTTGCGGGCTCGCGCTGGCCCGATGCCGATGAAAAACAAAGCGTGCCCGATGAACTCCCCAACGCACTGAGCTGGTGGACGGCAAGGTAACAATGTAAATTTTTCCCACCGGCTATGACCTCAGACACGGCAAAAATCCTTCCCTCCTGAACGCGCTTTTTTCTGCAATAATCAACCAGCGATACTTCAAGCACAGACAGGAGGATTGAGGATGCGCTTTTCGATTTTTGTAGTACCGGCGGTTCTGGCACTCGGAGCAGGCTGCAAGAGCCGCGACTTCAACGTTGACAGCAAAAAGGTCAGCGCGGCTGACAAAGTGCAGGGTAATGAATGTGTCCGTCAGCTCGCCAAATGGGAGGCTGAGGCCAACGGCGCAACCAAACGCCAATCCACTCTGCTGAAACTGAAAAACTATGAGATTCCTGCCGAACTGATTGAAAGCGATGTCTCCGAGACAACGCCCAAGGAAGTACAAAAGGCTTTCTTTATTGAAAAAGAGGGCAAGAAATTCGTACGCTGGATCGTCCAGCCCGAAGACACCAAGTGGTACAAGGATGTCGAAGAGTTCATAACCAAAAAGACCGGCAAGTCACCTACGGCCTATGAGCATTTCAATGGTTACCTGACGGCATCGCGCTCGGTGATCGCCATCGACCCTGACTCGGGCTACAGCTTTTCGCTGAAGGCGTCGACCAACCAGACTGGCGGCGCTTGGAAAGACAAAAAGCAGGACTGGAAAGACGGTCAAGACATTCGCGCGGTCAGCGACTATGTTGCGCGTCTTGAAAAAAACATCAAACTGCAAAATGCGGTCATCCTGCAGGAACCTATGGCATTCGGCATCGCAGATGTCGACCAGTCGAACGTTGTACGTCTGCTCGGCGAAGCTGCGACCTGCGACAAGTATTACCTCCCCGGATTCAGTGCTCTGCATGAACAAGTCGGCAAGGAAATTGCAGGCAAGGAGGATCCCGTGCAATTCTGGAATGAGTACTACGCAAAGCCGCTCGGCCGCGCGCTCGCCGAATTCGCAGGTATCTGGGGTCTCTCATTCGACTCGCCGCACTCACAGAATTTCCTCATTGAGCTCGACAAATCAAAGAAGCCGACTGGCCGCGTCGTTCTGCGTGACTTGGGCGACGTGTACGTCCTTAAGGAACAGGCAGATTTGTTCAACGCGCAGAATGTTGCCACCCGCCTGAGCGCGGCAGACAACCTCAAGATTGGAAAGTTGAGCATCGCCGTGGGACTGCTGCACGGCAACGTGCCGCCGACGTGGGTGAATCAAGAACAGTACAAAAACACTTGGGGCGTTTCTTTCTTTGAATCGTTCGAGAAGGAATACACTGCGCTCACAGGTTTCGACGTCAGCCAGATCGCTTCGCCGATGAGTGCGAACCCCTTTTCTTATGTTGGCAAATACTACACCGTCGACAGCGGCTGGAAGACTGCCATGGGCACATTCGCTGCGTGCGTCAACACCGGAAAACCGGATAAAGGTAGCTGTCCGCAAGGCGTGACAGACCGTTTGCGCAAGTAAATTGAACAAACGCCGAAGGCCTCCCGCTCGCGCTGGCTTTGCGCGGACGGGAGGCCTTCGGCGTTTGGGCGCTATCAGTAGTAGGGCCGATGAATGCCAGGTTGTCCGTATCCCGGACCCGGCCGGTAGCTGTTCGGGAATGAACCGAGATCACCGTGAACGAACAAGTGCGCAAACATACCGACAGCCCAGCCTCCAAATGAACCCCACCTCAATCCGTGCTGCTGTTCGGTGTCCAAACCAAGCTGCACCTTCATCGAACTTGCGGCGGCATTGCAGTTCATTCCCGCCGAGGACGACGCATTGGAAGCAGCTTCGATGTCTGCCTTCATGGCTTTGGTTTGTCCGCTCGGAAGTGAATCCGCTTCTGCGCTCAGAGCCAGTCTCAATTCCTTGCTCTTGAGTTTTTGCAACGCAGCCTCGGAGAGCGAGTCCGCATGCAGAGGAACAACATCCGTGACCTTTTTCAAATCATCTTGCTGTTTCACTGCACCAGCGCCCACCAATTGAAGAAAGCAAATTTCGGCGTTGCCGTTTGTGTCCTTCGCAATAGCACTTGCAGCAATCGCAGAGCGACTGTTCACATCGGAATTGGCTTCCCGCATGCTTTGTGTGTTTAGATTGCCCGCAGCATCAGAACACCCGACGAGCGTGACAAACGAAAACATAAAAACACAAGACGCAAATTTCCTCATTCGATTTCCTTTCCGATGTGCAAAAAAAACGAGTCGCAACTACCGGCGTGAACAACGATATATCCACTCATCGGAAAGAACGAAAAATCACATTAAAATATTCAAATTTTTCAATAAAAAAGGACAATTAAACAATCAAAATTCCTAAAGTTAACTCATTAAAACGACAAATCGACGCGCTCACACGAATGCACGAGTCAGCACCGCTACGTAATTGAAGGCTCTCAGAACATGTGTTTTATTTGATGTAGATGGCTCCGTATGCATGGTAGTCACTTCCGGACGAGTTCCAAAAAGCCATGTTGTAATAGGCGCCCCCACCATTTCCACCCCAGAGACTTCCAGACCAACAACTTCCGTACCACCACGGAGCATAATTATAGTTACAACCTGCTGTGAGGTTATTGTCGTAGGTCGAAAAACCATAGCCACCGGCAATATGGTAAGACCACAAACCAGGGTCTGTTGCCCCCAGCTCATTCACAAGAGAATTTGCACCGCTGAAAGCAAAATTTGACGTCCAACCGGCCCACTTCAGGCGGCTGCGGAGCGAATGTGCAGCAGTGTTTCCTAAGGAAGTGGCCGTTCCCGCAACATAATAAACAAGATTTTTTCCAGCAGAGTTGGCACTTGTAATAGCCGTCCAGGCATTGAGCCCAACCCAAGTTGCATATGTTTTAGGATCGCCAATTCCGTAGGTTGAAGATCCGTAACCATCATAAGACTGCGCAGCCTGAGCATGTGATAACGCAGGTATTGCAACGTTTTGCGGGTGACTTCCCACCAAAACCCAGCCGCCGCCGTCGTAATCCATGTCTACCCAATATTTACGAGCGAATCCATTTGTTCGAATCCAATACCAACCCGTGGTTGCTGACGGATTGGCGGCCTTGATATCGATCGAACGATACGCAGCATTGACAGGGTCAAGCCCGACTTTATCCACAATCGAACCACTTTCTGCGGCATTTGCCCAGAGCTCGTTGTTCACTGCGACGTAGAATCTCTTTTCAACAGGGTGCCATCTGACAATCGCTTTGTTGGCGGTGGGATAACCTGCGGGTGTGGCGACAAAAGACCAATACTGACCATCGGGAGAATACATCAACATTCTGTCTGAGCGAGTTGCAACAAAATATCCATTACCCGCTGCCACACTTGCAACATTTGCGCCTGCATCCGTCGAGGCTGCTGACCAACTCGCACTCGATGCCACATTGCTGGTTGCGTATTTAATGTACCCTGAGTTCGAACCAACGGCGACGACGGTGTTATTCAGTTGAGCAAGGTCGTAACACAAAGTACCGTCGCCGGTTCCACCCCAAAAATTCAAGTAGGACCAGTTGGCGCCTCCATTGGTTGTCAAATGAACGCGTGCATCGTTACCACAAGACCAGATCCCAGATCCCAGTTGCTTGATGACATTTGAATAACCACCACCGGGATTGTAATTCAGCGTTCCTTGTGTCGCCAAACTTGAAGTGTATCCGCCGCGGAGCGTTGCCCCAGCGCCGTCAAACAGCAATACAAATCGCGATGAAATTGAGTCATATGCGGCACCTGTGAAAGTGCCGCTTCCTCCGGATGGAATAGAGACACTCGAACTTAAAGTGGGAGACGAATTGTCTTGTATATATTGATACGAATTTGTTGCACCGAATAGAACATGGTTTGCATTTGCAGAGCGTGTCAATGAGATTCTGTATCCGCTCGATGCGAGCGCCAATGAGTTCCATGTTGTTCCATTGTTCCCAGAGTAATAAGCCACATTTGAATTGCCTGCGCGCACATACATGCGTCCCTCATCAGAAATCTCAAAGGAATTTTCGGAATCGACGCTGACCGGAAGGTTGGCGACTTTCGTCCAAGATGTAACGTTTGTGTAGCTGAGAACTTTCGCTGGAACGGTGAAGTCGTCAAGATATTTTGCATATCCCTTATACAGTTGAAGGTCGCGCAAATAACCATTCAAGCTATATGACCCATCTTGTTCGCCTCCAATCGACAATGGCAGGCTGAAGTTTTGCATGGTCAATGGCCATGATGCAGAGCCCGTACCACTCAGTGTTGGCGCTGCCTGCGCAACGCCGTTGACGTATAAAACGGGAGTTCCGTTTGCATTTCTAACCAAGGCAAGATGGTACCATGTATTGGCGCTGAGCGTTCCCCACTGCCAAGTTTGGTGGGATGTCCATCCATTATTGACAAGCGTGAATGATGGAACCCCATTCCAGACTTCAAATTCCCAAGCTCCCAGCGTGTTGTTGGGGTAATCATATTGCCCAGCAATCAGACCGCGGGTCTGGGCGTTCATGTAATACCAGCATTCAATCGTAAAGGTATCGCCGATGGTCCAATCGTCACTGTCCGGAAGAGTTAAACGGCTCGTCGCTCCATCGAAACTTGCGGAGGCACCGTAGGTACCAACTCCGCCTTGATACCCGACACCCAAGTTATTCACAGCCTTTCGGTATTTTGATTCATCGGCGAAATTTATCCTTCCGCCCACTGCATTCATCGGCAAGCTGAGAACTTTGTACAAATCAGGGTTTGTCACTCGCACACTCAAAGCGGAGGATGTCCCTATGTTTCCAGCTGTATCTGTTTGTCGAACCTGGATCGACTTGTTGCCCTCTCCAGCGCTGAGATTCCAACTTGTAAATGAAAAAGAGCCAGCGGTACAAGTTGTCGTTTGTCCGGCAACCACATCGCCAGTCACCGACACTGTCAATCCGCTCTCACAGTTTCCTGACAACGCTGTGGTTGCTGCTGATGTGAGAAAGGACGTTGATGCTGCGGGTGTGGAGATTGTCAGCGTGGGCGCGGTTGTATCCACTGTGAATGTGGTACTCACGGAAGTGGCAAGAGAAGAATTACCTACAGCATCGCTGGCAGCTCCAGCTGGAATTGAAATCCCAACCGTGCCATTTCCTGTACAACCCGAAAGTGTCACCGTTGCAGAGGTGAGGCCAGAAACGGTAACTGAACTTGTGCAGGTTGCGCCTCCCGACGTTTGCAGCGTGACTGAACTCAAAGGCACCGCTGATACTCCGTTCGTGTCGGTAAAGTTTACGCTGTAATTCACGCTTCCTGAGTTGTTGATGATTGATACGCTGGGGTTTCCTACTGTTACTGAAGGAGCAGTTGTATCTTTGATGAAACTGCGTGTTTGAGTGCTTAGTTGACCGACGGCGTCCTGTTCGGTCACGAGGATGTTTTTACTCCCGTCAGAGCCGGAAAGTTGAATGGGAATGGAAAAAGTTCCTAGCCCCGTGCATGACTGGCTTGCAACCTGTCCAATTACATCTGAGCTTGTCACAATCACCAGCAGTCCAGTCACGCATGTGCCTTCAAGATTAAAACTCGAACTACCCTTCTGAGAATTGTTTGCCGGAGCTGTAAGCGTGAGATTTGGCGCGGCGTTGGCAACACTGAAAGTTGTTCCCGATGCTGTTGCAGAAGTATTGCCCGCTGTATCTGTTACTTTTCCGGCTGGGAGTGAAACTCCAACGCTTCCGCTCGCAGCAGCGCAGCCGGTGATGCTGATTGTGCCGGTTGTAAGGTCGGCGCCGCTCACCGTTGCAACACAACCTGTGCTGTTGCCTGTGAAACTGATATCGCCTGCTTGAAGATAAACGGCGCTGACTCCCGTGCCGCCTGTGTCCGTGAAATTCAAAACGTAGGAAACAGTTTGACCGGCAGACACGGTTGCAGGAGTTGGACTTTGAAAAGTGATAACGGGTTGAGTGATGTCTGCCACC
>JBEDKY010000433.1:0-21461 GCA_041171905.1 Pseudomonadota bacterium | reverse complement strand
CTCAGGACTCTTTTGGGGTGGATCTCAATGATGGAAATCAGGTGGATCTCCATCATGGAAATTTAGTGGATCTCTATCGAGGAAATTGGGTGGATCTCATTGGTGGAAATTCGGCAGTAGTCTGTTTATTCGGCTGAAAAAAGATGAGAAGAGGACTCATTGAAGCGCTCAATACCGAATATTCCGATTCGAAACATCCGACGTTCCCAGTAATGCAGAATTCGAACGCTCAAACGTATTTTCTGTGGAGATAGACAAATTTTCAGAGATGTATTTCGAGAAGCAGCGATTATTTTTTTCAGTCTTTATCTCAGAGAATGCTCTGCTCGGCTAGTTTTAGAATCTTTCCAACAGCGTCAAAGAACGTCCATTGATTTACGTTTTTGAGAGTATTGTTCCACGTGATAGCCACGCATCCAGCCTCTCCACTTTTCGATCTGAGTAGGTACGATGCCGCAATCACACCAGGCTCGGATCCCCCCTTAAAACCAGCATATTGCCAATGTGAATCTTCATTCACTTCAATCAGAGGAACATTCTGGGCCAAAATTTTCAGAGCCTCTTCAGAGTTTTTATCTTGAAGACCCTGCATGGCAGAGCAAACGTCACGTGTGGATGCGAACCACTCGAGCTCATGCGTGAACGTGGGTGTATTCATTGATACACCATTCGTGCCGACCTGACTTAAAGGAATAGAGGAAATACTGCTCTCAAGAATGTGTCGACGATCTTCGTTGGTGCTTTTTAAATAGGATTGCGCCAACTCAGCCGGGGCTGCCCATTTTAATTTAAACATTTCAGCAGTTGTAAGAAACGGGATGTTTTTTTCCGGAACACCGTTCTTCAGAGTGGTGAGTTGCTCTTCAACCGTCTTTCGTCCAACAATGTTTAAAAGATGATCGGTTGCGGTATTGTCACTTATTTTGATCATATTCTCTGCAAACTGAAACAGTGAGACCATCTGACCAGCAGGCCATGTGTGCATCACGCCAGATGGTAGCGATTTGTATTCGTCACGCAATGGGAACTGGTCCTGCCATTTCATTTTTCCAGAGGAGATAGTGTCAACCAATGCTCCAAGGACGTAAAGCTTAAAGACAGAACCAAGCGGTTGAACCTCATTTCCGCGCAAATCTTGCTCAGCGATACCAAAATGAACGACGTGAAAAGATGTCTGACCCTCCCACGAATTAACCACTGAGGCGGCATCGTCCCACGTCGCAATTTTTTGACTTTCTAAGCTAACATCAAGAATCTGTAGTCCACTAATACGTCCGCTGGAATCGACTGCAAAAATGATTCGTATCGAATTACCTTTTATAGACTGAAGACGATACTCTGCGGTGTCATCAGTGCTCTTTGATTGAAGAGTTCTGATGCACGGGCCAGCGGCTTCCGTCGCTTCTTTCACAAGCTCCCGAAAATAGACCTCTGGAATGGCCTTCACGAAAGAATCTGAAAATGATGATTTGTACTCGTATGCAACGTCATTGAAAACGTGCGTGCATAAGAACTGAGCTGTTTCTTCTGTAGTGCCCTGGGCAAACGTGACTCGACTGGACAAAAAAACGATGGCAATGATGAGCGTCACATAAATACGAATCGAGAATTTCATCGATTGCATCCCCTGTTTTTTTGTTGCTACCATTTTCTCGTCGCGGTTGATGTACAAGGTTATTCTGCTCCGACCAGGCACGTCCGTATCGCTTGGTCGGAGCTGGGTCAACGAACTTTTTGAAGGTGAATTGCTGAATTATTCTGGTTTATTCGATGTCTGACTATCGATGTGACTTTAGCACTCAAGAACTGTCCCTGACGTCTCCTCCGCTGATTATTGTAATCATACTAAAAATGTATTAAAATGAAAACAGAAGGCGGAAATAAAATTGGCGGAATACCCTAAATTAATAGAGATATTAGCAACTTTTGAAGAGCGAGGGCAGTTAGCCTTTACGCGTGAGCAAATTCTTCAAATGGGCTATCCGGAAAAGGCTCTTCAGGTTGCTCTTTGGAGGCTGCAAAGCCAAGGAAAAATCGTTTCCCCTGCGAGAGGTTTTTTTGTGCTTGTTGGCACCCCGTACCGCAAAGTCGGCTCGCCACCCCCAACTTGGTACATCGACTCATGGATGAAATTTAAGAAACTTCCTTACTACGTTGGTCTTCTGTCTGCGGCCGCGTTTCATGGCTCCAGTCATCATGCCGTGATGGAAACTGAGGTCATCGTTCCAAGACCAATTCCAGAGCAAGAGATTGGATCTGCGCGGTTTCGTTTCTTTGTGAAGGGCAGCGTGGAGAAAACTCCACACATGGTCCGTGACACTCCCGCGGGCACGGTCAACATTAGCACTCCTTCGGCAACTCTTTTTGATCTCGTCACCTATGCAGGACGTATTGGTGGTATCAATACGGTCGCATCTGTCGTTGCCGAGTTGATAGAAAATGTCACTCTCAAGGAAATCAAATCATGCTTGAAGGCGATGCCAGTGACTCAAGCAGATCTGCAAAGAGCGGGTTTTCTTCTAGAGAGACTATCCTGTGATCGACTGGCAGCAGAGGTTGGTGCGTTTTTAAAAGGATGTGATCTTCACCTCGTCCCCTTGAGTTGCACGAATCCGGAGCGTGAAGGTCCAAAGAGTGCGCGTTGGAGTATCATTGAAAATGAAACCATTGAGGTAGAATCATGATCTCACTCGCTCATATTGCTCATTGGCGCTCAACCCAGGCTCCTTGGGCGTCGCAGGCGCATGTCGAGCAAGATCTCGTTCTTTCACGCAGTTTGGTTGAGTTGTTTGCTAACCCACTGGTTTCCTCATTGGTTGCTTTGCGCGGGGGCACAGCCCTCAATAAACTATTTTTTGCGAGACATTCAAGGTTCTCAGAAGACATCGATCTGGTGCAGACAACGCCAGCTGATAATGGGCCTCTGATTGATGCCATCAGAAAAACACTCGATCCTCTTTTTGGTGCTCCGCCCAAAAGGAAAATTGGAGAAGGTCTTACGACACTCATTTATCGATATACATCCAACGACAATATGCCGCTAAAGCTGAAGGTTGAGACGAATACCCGTGAACACCATTCTTTATTTCCGCTTGAACAGCATTCCTTTGCGGTAGACAGTCCGTGGTTTGTTGGTGAGTCGAAAATTCAAACATATAATCTCGAGGAACTCTTGGGCACAAAAGTGCGCGCACTTTATCAAAGAAAGAAGGGCCGAGATCTTTACGATCTGTGGGCTGTTGCGCAGGAACACAAAATTGACCCCACACGTGTTATCACCGCATTTCAACATTATGCCTCCCAGCAAGGAGTTGTCATTAGACGCAATGAATTCGAAAAGAATCTTGATTTGAAACTCAGTGACAGTGCGTTTTGTGGAGATATTGTTCCACTCCTGCGCACTGGAGTTGAGTACAATGCAGAATCCGCCGCAGTTTGGTTTCGTAATTCATTTCTTTCTTTGTTCTCAAATTGAACCTTTGGATTGCGGCATCGTTCTGGAAAATAAACTGTCACAATTGAAACGGCGTTTGGCTAGAATGTTATCTCAAATTTCGCTAGCCTCGGGCACACACAGCGGTCAAAGGCCAAGAAATGGCCACGACCGGATCTTTGAAAAACAAACAGGGTTTGCGTTGACGAAGTCCGATTTTGTGGACGAATGGTTAACTTCTGACGAGGCTGCTGCCTTTCTGAAGATATCAACGGCTACACTTCGGAATCTGACCAGCAGTGGAAAGATTCCATTTTATAAATTCGGACGTCGAAATAGATATTCCAAAAGGGAACTCAAAAACATGCTGCTTTCCAATAGGAAAGGAGTATAAATTATGACAATTAAGCAAGAAAAGAATGGCACTTTTACGGTGCGATATGCCAAGAGGCATCCAGTGACTCTTCAAAGTGTGGGCCTGCTTCGCAAAGGGATCAAAACCAAAGCGGAAGCAGCTCGCGTAGAAAAGGAACTCATTGTTGCAGTGGCTGAACGATTGACTCGGGCGGTGATTCCAACTTGGAGTCAGTGTGTTGAAGAGTGGCAGGAGGCCGCTCGTACCGGTGGAATCTGTGAGGCAACAATTTCGGCATATAGAAAGTGTCTCTTAGCGCACACAATTCCTTTGTGGGGATCGCGGGGCGTCGATTCAATCACACAAGATGAGGTGAGATTGATGGTCCGTAATCCTGAGAAGGCGTGGAGTGAGACTCACCGTAAGAACATGATCAAGTACGTCAGGGCAGTTTTTAGGCTTGCTCAAGAAAAGGGATACATCGCACGAATTCCGGTGCCGAGTCTGAAGTTTCACGTTGTTGAATCTTTAAAAGGCGGTCTCACGGAAGGACAAGCGAGAAAGCTGCTGGAGACCGCTCGCGCGGTGAATCATGAGTGGTATCCCCATTGGGCGGTCGCGCTCTACACGGGCATGCGAAATGGTGAGCTTTACGCGCTCCGATGGGACTGCGTGGATCTTGAAACCAGTGTGCTTAGAGTCAAAGCGACGTGGAACGGCAAAGATGGCTACAAGCCTCCCAAGAGTTGGGAAGAGCGAGTTGTCGAAATTGCCCCTGCGTTGCTGCCCGTTCTAAAGAGATTGAAGCTTCAAACGGGTGAGTCTGGGTTTGTTCTGCCTCGGATTGAAGATTGGGACCGAGGTGAACAGGCACGGGTTCTGCGGACCTTCCTTGCGGGCATGGGGCAGCCGGCTATTCGTTTTCATGACCTCCGAGCATCTTGGGCCACCTTGCTACTCTTGAAGGGTGTTGAACCCATCAAGGTGATGGCGATGGGCGGCTGGAAGGATCTCAAGACGCTCATGAAGTACGTACGAATTGCCGCTGTGGATATCCGCGGAGCAACGTCTAAATTGAATTTCCACGATGACAGCAAACGAGAGGGTGAAGTCCTAAGATTCCCTGTTGAGAGCGTCGGTGGGGCTTAATTGAATGTTGTAATCCGTTGTATTTTTAGGTGTAAGTTGCCGATTACATTAATCCACCGGCACCTCCACCATTAACTCAAGAAACCCGCCTCACAAGCGGGTTTCTTCGTATAAAAATCGTCCGTGCGACAAGTTGCGACAAAAGAATTTTTGGTTTTTGAGGGGCAACCCGACTGCCTCGTAAAACGCTCAAGGTCCGGTTAAGACTCAAAATTATCAATGGGTCTCGCCTCTTCGCGAAGGAAATCTGCTCGCAGTGGAAAAAATAATTGAATCACTTGAAATCATTCAGGCAAGCTTGCTCGCAGCCTTGCCAGAGCCAATTCGCCCTTGGTCGATGGCACACAGACTTCCAACCTCGGCGAGAGGAATGATGGTTTCGGGGGCGCGAGGCGTTGGCAAAACGACTTTCCTCTTGTCCTCTTCACCAAAGCGAAGCTTATACTTTTCCGCAGATCATCCTCTCGTCAGCGCGCACTCTCTCAGTGAGATTGTAAACGCGGCCTTTGGAATGGGTTTCGATGGTGTCATCGTCGACTAAGTTCATCATGCCCGCGACTGGGCGGTTCAACTCAAAGCACTCTATGATGCGAATTCCCGTCGTTTCATTTGGGCAAGTGATTCGAGCAGTCTCATGTTACGCACGGGCCATGCGGACTTGTCGCGACGATTTCCAAACCTTGAAATTCCGTTGATGTCATTCCGAGAATATTTGGCTCTGAGGCACAATCTGGAGTTAAAACCTTTAGAGCTTTGGCAGATATCAGCCGAAGTAGTTGGTAAAGTGTTGGCAGCGTGCAACGTTCGTGGTGAGTTTCGTGACCACAGAACAGGCGGCATGAGACCATTCTTCCTTGAGAATTTTTATCAGGTAAAGTTGCTAGCGACTCTTGAAAAATCTCTTTTCCATGATGTGCCATATTTTGTGCCGCAAATTCAGGAATCACACATCGGCCTGATGAACGCGATCATTGGACATTTGGCAACCTCGGTCGTGCCCACAGTTAATGTTGAATCTCTTTGCAGGGATTGGGCCGTTGGCAAAGAAAAGGTCTATGCACTTTTGAATACTCTCGAGCATATCGGAGTCATTCATATTGTCGGATATCGAAACGCATCTAAGGTTGGCAAAGGCGCCAAGCTTCTTCTTGCCGATCCCTCTCTCTACGATTGTCTTGGTGGCAATCCGGGGTCTTCCCGTGAGGCCTACGTCGTAACCATGCTCAGAGCGGCGGGTCATCAGGTTTTCGCATGCAAGGACGAGTCACAGGGCGATTTTGAGGTCGGAAAAATTACAATTGAGATTGGTGGCTCTTCCAAGAAGACCAAAAAAGCAGACTACGTCATCAGAGATGATGTTGATGCGCCAACGTCCAAAGTAGTACCCCTCTGGTGTCTTGGATTTCTGTATTGACCTGGTTTCAAATAAATATGTTTGATGATTGAAGAAGACTCCGAGTCGGAGCTATCCAATGAGAAGAGAGTTATAAAATGTATAATCCTCAGCGATTCAAATCAGACGACATCAACCAAGTCTTCGACCTGATGGATCAGAATCCCTTTGCAACCGTCGTTTCGGTCATAGAGGGTCACCCCTTAGTTTCCCACTTGCCTCTCACGCCTCAGATGGTCGGTGACAAAATCGAACTCATCGGTCATCTTGCCAGAGCGAATCCACATTGGAAGTCACTTGCGAACTCTCATACTGTTGTGATTTTTCATGGTCCTCAGACCTATATTACACCCAAGTGGTATGCCGAAAACGATGTCCCTACATGGAATTACTCAAGTGTTCATGTGACAGGGAAGATCGAGTTGATTGAAAGCTACGAAGGCATTGTTGAGTGTCTTCAGGATTTGACAGCTCACGTTGAAAGGCACTGGCCGAGCGGATGGGAATTTCTTATTCCCGACGATCTCAAGGGCGACATCCTGACTCGAAGCATTGTGGGCTTCAGGATCAAAGTTGAAGAGATCCAATTCAAAAAGAAATTGAGTCAAAACAGAACAGAGGCTGACCGCGCAGGAGTTCTTATCGGGCTCGAAACCCGAGACGATGACAATAGCCAGTCAGTTTTGAAGGAAATGAAGAAGCTGTACTCTTTGACTGGGGAATTGAAGTGAGCATTAGGGTTCGTCCGAGTCATGTTGCCGTTCTCGTCCCTTCCGTTCGAAAGGCCGGCGAGTTCCTTCAGCAGTTTGGTTTTCAGATCGGTCAAGAAGAAGTGTGGGACAGTGAAGGTACGAAGGAAATTTATGTTGAGCGTGACAAAGCAAACTCAATTCTGTTGATGGAGCCAATCAAGCCGGGGGCGTATCAACGAGCAATTGAAAAGCGAGGCCCTGGTCTACATCATCTAGCCATAGATGTTGAGAATCTTGAAGATTATATTGAATCTTTGGCTGCTTCTGGATGGCTACTTCATCCTATAAGTATCAAAACAATGAAGCAGTCACGGACTGCGTACTTGGCACGTCCCGGTTTTCCGGGACTGATTGAAGTGCAAGAGCGCAAAGAGTGTGTCGAGCGGCCCATCTTCGTGGATCGGATTGAGATCCCACTTGACTCTCAGTTCCAAAGACTAATCGATCCCATCGGACTAAGCGGAATTTTAATGCCTTCAAAAGAGTTGATCTTTTCATTAGAAGGAAGGCCTATCAAAATGGAGGATCTCCTTTGAAAACGGACGATCTTCAAAAATAGTATTTGTTCCATTGATTTATCTTGATGATGGTTGATAAATGACCTCATCCAAACCGATTTTTCTGGGTTTATATGACTCTTCTTACCGCTCACTGGCAACCATCCCTTGACGGGAAATTGATAAGACTGCGCCCGCTCATGGAGAGTGATTTCGATGCACTCTATTCCGCCGGATCCGATCCGGCGATTTGGGAAATGCACCCTGAAAGTGATCGTTACAAAATTGATAAATTCAAAAAATATTTTCGCTCGGGAATTGAATCCCAAGGAGCACTCGCAATAATTCATCAGGTGAGCGGTCGTATCATCGGCAGCACTCGGTTCACAAACTACGATGAAATCAATTCCACTGTCGAAGTTGGATACACTTTTTTGGAACGGGAATATTGGGGTCAAGGTTATAACACCGAGTTGAAAAAATTAGTATTGAACCATGCTTTCGAAATTATTGACTGTGTGCGCTTCAGGGTTGGCGAGGCAAACTTTAGGTCACGACATGCTGTTGAGAAACTTGGGGCAACAATTCTGAGCTCCGAAGAAAAATATTCGTCAAATGGCGGTGTATCTGTGTCGGTTGTCTATCAACTCAGAAAGTTGGATTGGTTGCAAAAAAACTGAAACACCTGAAGTCATTCGAGTGAGCCTTCGCGATGCAAATTGGTACTCATGCGTCTGACATTCGAAACGCCATAGCCATATCTTCGATTTCAGCACGACTGAGTCCAGATTCATCAGCTACGTTGCGCCACTTCTGGACAGACGTCTGTATTTCTCGAAGTCTTTCGACAGCTTGATTTGGTCTGATTCGGAAATATTTGGCAACAGAGAGGACGAGTTCAAGGCTCTGGGAATTGTCGTCTTCAGAAATGTTGAGTTTGAGCCCATCTCCATCGGGGTTCGGGTTTAAATCATATGCTGGAGAGAGTTCCCAGCCAGATTCATTGACGAGAAACCCGTGATTGCGCAGGTGGTCGTCGGTATTGGAAACTAAAATGTTGAAGACAATGCGTGACCAAAGTTCCTGCAAATCACGATCCGGATGCGATCCATACTTTTGCAAGAGTTCGGCGAGATGCAAATAGCTGACTCCCGTCGATGCATCGTCGCCATCAGATCGTCCCAGCGCTGTCATGGCAGACATGAAGAATAGGCGTTGTCCCTTTTGGTTTCGGTCGAATCTTTTCACCAAGAAGGTGTGGTGAGTGCTTGTGAATTGTCCGACTCTAGCCTCTGGCAGAAAAATTCCTGACTCTTTTGCGAGTTGATGAACGACCATTTCCCAAGCACCGATATTCGTGACATCGTTTCTTGCTGGAAATTTTGCTATCCACAGTGCTCCACTCGGATCAACAACACTGGCCTTTGGACGCGCACCACCCAATGATCCTCCGGGTGCAATCAACATTTTTAGCCACTTTTCATAATCCGAAGTTTCGCTTGACGAACCTTTCTCGATTTCGAGACTTGCAAATTCAAGTTCCCTCAGGCTCGTCCAAGGCGGTGCTGTTAAATTCTGATCGTTGTCGAGGTATGGCCCGTTCGACTGCCTTTGAAAACGCAGAGCTCCAACGCGATAGAGGTCGTGGACACCAAGCAGATAATCAGTTTCTTTGAGGATTCGAGCCGGTCGCCCCTCTTTTCTTGCTTCGTGAGCTTCCCGCCTCTTAATCAAAAATCGCCCCCACCGGTCGGGCGATGAGTCGAGAAAAATGCCGAAGTTTTCTGACTGCGAATATTGTGGTCCACGAAAAAACTTTAGATTGGGATCAAGCAGGAATCGCTTGTCGCTTGCAATCCACTCGTCAGCATACTCAAACGAGAAGAGCTCCTTGCCTCGCAGATTTTCGCTCCACAGTGTTCCGCAAAATGATGGATTTCCAAAATCGAGCGAAACAAAGATAGGTGACCTTGATTTTTCTTTCATGACTTGTCGCTCCGCGCGTTCTTGCGGGGTGCCCTGGGTCGAACGCGCGCGGGCAAATTGAGTTCCTGCAGTTTCTGCCCGAGCTCATCATCCTTCGCGATGAGATCCAAATCCTTTGCCAAGTCGAGTGCGAGCAGAACTTGGGCATAGACAGCCAAGCTCGTGGCTGGGCTTCCGCGTTCAACCAGCCGCAAGGTAGGCAAAGATATTCCGGCGCGCTCGGCAACCATTGCGGCAGTCAGGTTGCGCCTGATGCGGGCGCGTTTCAATCGCCTGCCGAGGTCGGCTAGCGAGCGTGCAAGGTTGGGTAGGATTATAGGATGACTTTTAGACATAAAAGTAAATATCATTTCCTTTAAGATTTTCAAAAGAAGCTATAATTTCTTTTATAGTACTCTACCGGTTGTTTGACGTAAAGGCTTGAGTGACATCTTTAGGTCGGAAACCATGCGACAAATGCGACTAAAGAGATTCTGAATAGGTCGGGGTCTGTGGGGCTCGGTATGGGAAGTGTCGGTTGGCTATTTGCTGAGATGGTTAGAAAGAATCGCAATATCAGTGTGATAGAGGCGACCGGTTCAATTCCCGGCACCTTCACCATTTTTTTGATGACCGCTACGCAGGGCTACAGTTGTTGGAGCGAACTTCTTCACGCTTTCTCTGCAACTACATTGGCGCGGTCCTAAATATTCGTTTTGAATTTGCCGCCAAAGCCTCGAAGGGGAGCAATGAACAAACACGCAGAAAAAAGCATTTTACTTTTTTCTGCGGTGATAGTTGGCGGAGTGGTGTCAGCATTTCCCAAACTCAAAATTTGGTGGGACGGAATCACTTCTCTTTACACCCGGTGAATTTTTGGAACGAATTTTCGCGCTCATTCATGCACCGAAATTCTCCATCACACGAAATTAGGGCCTTCTCATAAGCCGCTCACCGCGGCGGAAAAAATTATCTCCTGGGTAAAACTTCACAAACGCAGATTCAAAATCGACCTGCTCAAGTGCGATACAAGATGTGGACGGATGAAACTTAGAGGGGTTGAATTTGAACTGTCCGATGTCACAAATAAATTGCGTGCATTGGGTCTCCATGTAGAGGCGACTTCCGCGCCCGAGAAAACTCAGAAAAATCTTAGTGACCGATTGACCGAAGTGTAAGGTCGTGAGGGCTGATTGAAGTGGATTTTTTGCGGGCATTTAAATCGGAATAGGATTGGTTTTGCATAAGAACTACGCGGCGTGAATAAAATTGGTAAACAGAAACAGGAACTCGTACTCGATTTTGATGCTCAAGGCGACTTTTTTTCCTCGAGTTCTTTTAGGTCACCCTCTGCTTCAGCGCGTTTTTGCGATCGGGTGCGGTCGCAGCCCGTTGTCCTAAGATTTTTCTTTTTCGGGTCTTTTTTAGCGTAAACAAGATAACTTTCGCCCTTTGTTAAATTAACACCGCAAGATGCCGAACTTGCGTACGTATAAACCGCCACTTCAGGTGAATCGCCTCCTTTCACCCAGCGTTTCACTTTCATAGTGATCATTCGCTCACTCTTGTCGAGCTCATTTCTCGTCACCAGACCAAGAAAAACCGCGTCAGAATTGCCCAATGCCTCTGTCGCTGATTTTTCCATCCTGCATCTGCAGGCAAGAGCTTCCGCGGAGAGGCTTCCAAGAGTAATCATCGCTGCCATGCAAAAGTTCGGCGTTCTCTGTAAAAATGTTTTCAACGACAGCATTTTTGTTACCTCGATGTCCTGTTTCAATCGTCATCTTGTGCTGCTGAGATAGATTCTGTCTTTTTGTTTTTGCAATAACACAAACAGGCTCGAATCCTGCAATGGTTATTGCTATTTTTTTCGAAGTTGATGGGCTGTCGCTGGGATTGTTTGAGCTTTTCTAATGACCCTGAGACGTCCAGTGTTTTTTGAATTGCCGTTAATTTCCCGCAAAAAAGTTCGTTAATCTTCGCAGCACAAAATATACTGAGTATCGTAACAGTGGCCTCCGGCAGTTGGAGGGTTCTGCAAATAGCATTCTTTGAGCTGGTGCAATGTCGACTGCGTCTAATTAGAATAACAGAGGGCAAATGCCGAATCCTAGAGAGGACAACCGGCGGGCCAAACCGTGATTGTTGGCCTGCCGGTAGACAAGTCTTACAACTCAACCCACTCAGCTGTGGTAACACCCAATTCAGAGACATTACATGCGACTTTAAGCGCGTCTTGTGCAACTTTTACAGCATTTTTCTGCTGGGTGAGTGTCGACTCCAGTATCACAATTGATTGGTCCTTTGCCAATTCCTCAGCCTTCAATCCGTCAAGAACCTCTTCAGCGGTTTCAATTTGTTCCTCGAGAACTAGGGACTGGTCTTCTGAGTCAGGAAGCCCCTCAATTGCATTGAGCTGCATTCTCATTGTTGCGATGTTTTCCTCAGAGACCTTGATCGTGGCACGCACCGAGTCTAATTGTTTCTTGTATGAACTCAGCAGAAGCTCTGATTGCCCAACCTGCAGCAAAAGTCCAATATCCGTCCAAAAAACAGACTGTTTTGACAGAATCGTTGCGCTGCCTCCTGAAAGATCCTTCTTCACTGTCCAGGCGCAATATCCACCCGCAGGCTTTATCGCTTTATCACTGCAGCCTTCTTTCTTTTTCTCCAGACCAAAATCTGAGCTGTAATCGAGGCTGAGATTGGAAGCTGCCTGCGCTGAAGGCGTCAGCGGCTCGGCTACTGGCTGTATTTGTGCCTGCCGGGGAGAAACCGCAGGCGAACTGTTGAGTAAAGAATCCAATTCCGGAACCGTGTGTGAACCTTTTATCTCGAAATCTTGGCAATAACTCACATCCGCAACATTTTTCGAGAGCGAGTATTGAACGACCTGAGGTGCCTCAGGTTCGGTTTGAGTTTTTGCCCCAGTCTCTGATGGTTTTGCATCATCAGCCTTAGTTTGTCCCTGCACGGAATCAGTTTTACCTGCTTCTGATGCCACCGGTTCGGTGGTCTTTGCTTTGGAACAGGCAGATGCGAGGAGTACTGCAAACAAACCAAAAGACAGACCTGAGATGATACGCATAATCCTCCCTACATTGTTTTGTCGACGAACGACACCAACTGTTCGGAATCTGTCGAATAAAAATTAAATATTCCAAATCGACTGCACGTAACTGCGCTCAAAAATACTTTAGAACAAAAAATTTATTCAAGTGATTTTGACAATTTCATCAAAATTTTTGAACCCAGAAGTGTTAAATTTAAAATAGAATTTAACATTAACTAAAGCTGTAAGTTGTAATGAACTCATTTTAAATTTAGGCCAATCGACATATGATTCCTACTTCGATATTTCGCAATTCTTCTTGACAGAAACTCGCGCAAGCTTTGAAACAGATATCCGCTGTCTCGATGTGTGGATAGCTCAAGAACTGGCGGCCATTAAAAAAGTCAACCTTTGGTGGCAAGCCGTGTTCCAAAGGCCAGAATCAGTAATTTAATACATTTGCTGCTTGTCCATTTTATATAATTTAAGATGTTTAAAATATGAAGTTTTAGTTAATATTTTAAAACTCGGGCATCAGATAATTCACTCAATCCGCATTTGCTCCAATCAATGCCAAGTCTGCCGAAAGTGATTCGCTCTCCCTCTCAAAAAAAGTCCTCTGTCCTGGACTTACATTTCTTGCCAGAGTTGTGATGAGTTGAATCCATTGCTTCCTTCGTTCCAGTCTCAGTGCGTTGTGTTCAGGATCAAGTTGAGAATAAGGCGCGGTTTGTTGTTGAAGAAAGAGTTGTGAGAGAGTGTGTGGATCTTTTGCCTCATGGAGTGAATTCAAGAGAATTTCCTGTGAACGCTTCCGTGCTGAAAGTTCGCGTTTGGACCAATCAAAATCGAGCTGCGAAAATTCGGAAACAGCATTTAATTGAGGTCTGTTCAAGTCGCCAATCCATGTGCTTATCTGGGAAATCAATTTCCGCTTCCTGGTTTCGTTGTATTTTTCGAAACCTTCCGACAGTGCTTTCTGTTTTTCTCGGTTTTTTTTCTCGTTTTCGTTTTTCAATCGTGCTCTTTGTTCTGGCTTAAGTGTATAGAGGAACTGGCCGACGGGGTTGCTAGCACGTATCATTGCGCGCGTGTAAATTTCATTCCAGCGTTCAAAGAAAACCTCAATCTCTTGTTGAGAAACATCAGTGAGCAGGCTGCGCGACGCGTCTTTGAGAATACCTTGCAAGTTTGGAATTTCGCTTTTACTCAGGCTCGTTAAAAATGAACTGAGTTCTTTTTTAACGAAATCCTCTTGCGAACTGTTGAGATTAAAGGTTGAGTCGATTTGTAAATTCATCAGAAATTGAGCTTTCTGAAAGACAGTCTGGCGGAATAAACATCCAGAAAATAAAATCGCAGCGATGATGATGAGTGCTTTATTTCTCAATCTTATGCTTCCTGTGTCTTAATAGTTTGAATCAAAAAATTATTGGTTTATGCTATGGTCTGTTGCCAGTTGTAGAGAAGAGATTTTATTATTATGAATGCTTTGCTTCAAATATAACCGTTAAATTTTTGAGCACCAATGACTGAGAGTCCCACATGAATTTGCCACCATGTCCAAACTGCAAATCGACATACACATACGAAGACGGTGAATTTTACGTTTGTCCGGAATGCGCGCATGAATGGTCGGGTGTCGTCACAGAATCCCCCGCCTCAGATGAAGCGGTCGTCCGAGATGCCTACGGAACAGTTTTGCTTGATGGAGACTCGGTGACCCTGATCAAGGATTTAAAGGTCAAGGGTTCCTCGCTCGTGGTTAAGGTGGGCACGAAGGTAAGAAGCATTCGCCTTGTTGAGGGTGATCATAACATCGACTGCAAGATTGATGGTTTTGGTGCGATGAAACTTAAATCGGAGTTCGTAAAAAAGGCATAAAATTCGCAATTTATCCGAGGATAATTGCTTTACTGCAGACCTGAAAAACTTCGTCTCTTTTTTGCGGCGCCATAACCGCAGCAAATATGCGCTGAGATGTGTTTTTAATTAAATCCTATTTTTACTCAAGAAATTCGGTGTATTGCCGAAATCTTCCCTACGAGCACTGATTTGCTGAATCGCACGAGAGCCTGTGCGGCCGCAGTCGCTTTAGAGGGAAACGAAATGAGAAATATTGCGTTTTTAATTTCTGGAGTCAGTTTTCTCTTCATGGCATGCAGTGAAAAGTCAAATTATTCCGGACGCAGCGAAACTGGCTCGCAAAAGACAAAAGGCTCGACTCAATCTGAAAACGTGACGACGGTCGCCCAGCCTGCATCAAGTCCGTTGCCTTCGCAGACGGCAGCTCCGGTGGAACAGCCGGCCGCGAAGATACCCTCTTACGGACAGTGCCAGAACCCCTGCAGTGGTGAAGAAAAGGTTTTTCTGAACAGTAAATACAACAAGTGGGTCAAGGTCGTTCTTTGCTCTGCATCGCGATATGATGTTCTTTTGATTGAATCACAGGCAGGTCCGTTTTATAAAGTCGGAGACACCAACGGTCATGGGCAGGATCACTGTGAGCTTGTGAATAATTCATTCGCCACACTTAAATCTGACGACGACGTTAGAAGTGGTAATTGCCCGAACTGCAATGTTGCCGGTGCTGGCTCTGTGACGAACCTTCCAGAGATTTTCGGGAAAAATATTTTCCATCGTTCGAGAATGGGAGAGACGTTCACATTCGGTCCGGCAACGAGCTGGGGAATACACACATCCTGCTGGTACGAGTGCGGAGTCAACTTCTGATCGGTGTTTCTCATTTCACCCATAGCATCCTCGGCAGCCCGTTCGCAGCGCACTCTACCTGTAAAATCTTGTCGCGACCTTTGTGACAGTTGGTTTTTTTTCTAAAAATTGGCTCATGTAACTATTCACTTCCTTCTCTGACGGCAAGGGTGAGTTGGAGTGGATCAGGGATGTGTGGCAAGAAGGAACCATGAGTGTCTTTTGCTCTTGGTCATTTCTCAGCCCATGGCCCTGAGTCCGTCAAAAAATACGGAGGAGTCAAACAGTGCGTGAGCAATCTCCGCCCTCAGTCAGGCTTATTCTACACAGCGACCAGTCTCATGAACGCACTGGTGAAATTGACGCACAGCTCATTCGTTCGCTCTCCGGAAAGCGAAACCCGCGATTAGTGTACGTTCCCTCCGTCGCCGATCCCCGCCATAAGTATTTCGCCGAGAAGGCGCGTTATTACGAGAAAATTGGAATTACCAACTGTGAGTATTTTGATCCGTTGGAGGAAAAAGACCCCGCACGTGTCGACGAGATTTTTCAATGCGACGTTATTCATTTGGCCGGTGGAGAAGTCTGTCGTTTTATGGAAAGACTGGTGAGCAGTGGGACTGATCAACGACTGAGAAACTTTGCGGCACGCGGTGGTGTGCTTGTTGGTGTGAGCGCTGGCGCAATGTTGTTGGGGCGCACGTTTGCAGGGGCGGGCTTATTTGGCGAACGTGGACCCACTGATGGTCTGGGTCTTTTTGATTTTGAAATTATTCCACATGTCGCCGAGCATTTTCCGCGCATGGATCTTTTGCAAGTATTCGCAAATAAGACAAAAAAGACATTGTACGCACTCAATGATGGCGATGTGGTGGTTGTTTCGGGACGGAAAATCAGGACTTTCGGCGCTCCCATGAAATTGGAGCCCCAAGCAGTGAAATAGCGTGTGCAGAAAAAAGGATTTTTTTGAATACTGAATTGATAAAAATCATATAATACTGGCGGTTATATAAACTAAAGATATTCACAAAAATGCCGATAATAAGTCATGTGTTTGGGGGTAGATATGAAATCCATGACTTCACTGTGTGTTGCGGTCAACTTGATATTATCGGGTTTGAATGTTGCCTGCGGAATTCAGGGATTAGCAGGTGGAGCGCAAGAACCCGTAGCGAGCCTTAATCCCAGCCTCGATACTCAGCCGAAGCAGACTCCTGCACCCGAAGTCATCCCACCTGCGGTTCCTTCCGAATCGGAGAATTCGGAGGAAAAGAGGGTCGAAGTCGTTCTTCCCGTAATCACCTGCACACTTCCGGCACTGCCGGCAAAAAACAACTTCAACCTTCAATATCAGTCGATCATGGGTGTCGATGTGAATTCTCAGTCACTTGATGTGTACATGCCAGCCGTTAAGGACCCCTGCAAAGGCGTGCCCGTTGTTGTTTGGGTACACGGTGGAGCATGGATGCTTGGAGACAAGGCGGCGGTGGGTGCAAAGGCGGCGCTGTTTAACTCGCTTGGATACGGTTTTGTCTCTGTCAATTATAGACTTTCGCCAAACCTCAGGGACGACTCCACACTTAATCCTGCACGTATTAGGTTTCCCATTCATCCTGCGGACGTCGGTGCTGCTGTCGCATGGGTGCATCAGAATATTAAAAAGTTCGGGGGTGATGAGCAGAGACTTGCGCTGATGGGGCATTCTGCGGGAGCGCACTTGGCTGCACTCGTTGCTCTCGATCAGCGATACATTAAAAGAGCGGATGCCAACTGGAACCCGAAGTCACTGCGCTGTTTGGGCAGTTACGACACAGAAGCATATGACGTTGCGGAATTGATGCATCAGGCCAGCGGTCAATCGCTTTTAATCTATCGAAATGCATTTGGCGATGAGCCGGCTGTTTGGCATGCTGCGTCGCCTATCAATTTTGTCAGTGAATATGGAATGTCGGTTCAGCTTGCAAAACGTGGAGAAGTCGACCGTCAGGCGCAATTGGAGCGATTCAAGTCGGCACTACTGAGTAAGAGTAACGGTGTTTCGGTCATTGATGCTGCGGTTTATAGTCATACTGAAGTCAACCAGAACATTGGTGTTGCTGGTGAGCAGGTGATGACTCCTGCGATTACAAAATTTGCACAGCAGAGCTGTTTTGCTGACTGAGATAGAATGCACGGAAAGTTGGAAGAACTTTTGTTTTGATCCCCGCAGAAACGCGCTTGCCAGTCGCGGGGAGTTATTTTTTGAGTGAATGTTTTTTGAAGAAATTCCAACTTTCCGTGGTTGCATCAATCTCGCGGCTCGTTGGGCCCACCAACCATGGTGGCTGATCAGCACCAGCCGGCCATGTGTGACCGCCGCCTTCAATGGTGAAAAGAACAAGCTGTGAATCAGCCCGACAGCCCTTGTGCTGGCGCATGACAACCTTTGTTTTGTCGGTAGATATTCTCTTGAGAAAAGTTCGTTCCTCTCGTTCTCCGCAGGAGTTATGCTGTTTCCAAAATTCGACGAGCTCTGGAATGGAGAGAATGTTGCCTCCCTTTCCTTTTTTCATTATTCCCCCATTCCACGGGACAAAGTTATCGTTTGGGCTGTTAATGATCATCATCGAGACAGGGCGACCGGGCCGACACGAAGAGCGTAGATTGACACCCATTGAACCTGCGACAGCCGAGAACGCCGCAATCACATCCGCAAGCTCACACGCCAGCCGCTGTGTCATGAAGGCGCCGTTTGAGATTCCCGTTGCATAAATCCGATTGGTATCTACGTTGCGGATGCTTTTTAGGTCTTCAACGACAGCAGTGACAAAGCCAACATCGTCGATGTTCGGATTGGAAGTCCCGCGTCCGTCATTCCAGTGTTTGTCCACTCCATTTGGATAAACAACCAAGAAATTTTCTTGTTCGGCTAAAATGTGAAGTCGGCTTGTGCGTGCAAATAATGCGTTGGTTGTTTCTCCGCCATGGAATCCAATGACAACGGGTGTCTGACGACTGGAATCATAGTTCGGCGGCGTGTAGAGCAGGTATTCTCTTGAAAGGTTTTGAGCAGAGAGATGACGAGTGACAAAATTCGGCCCAAGGGAGCTCTTTGCCCGAGCGTGCACGCATGATGCCAAAGTGCTGGCTGAAATCGTCGCGAAAAATAAAATGCTTTGTGGGTAGTTCATAAATTTGGCTCCCGAATGGAAGGTTCTGATGCTTGTCTGCACCAGCAGGCCGTGCGACTTTACACGATACACAGATTGACAATAAAGGGGCGGTTCATGGGTTACTCACGGACTTTCAGGGTCGCTGGAGTATTGATTCCATTGTTGGTCGCGGGCCCTGCACAGGGTGTGGATGACGAATGGACACCGCTCTCGGGACAAACAAAAAAAGCCTTTTCAGAAAGACCGCAGGAAGTGGCGAAGATGTCGCCGGCGGATGCTGAGTATCGAAAGGCTATTTCTGCTGCGGCAGAAATGACACGCAATAATCAGACGGCCGCCTTGGTCCGTAAACATGGACTTGGCCTCATGAACATCACATGGGAAGACACTGGCCGTTACAAAGGCTCTTCCGTGGGTCCGAATATCAGCGACATGTCGATTCAGGTGGGATTGAAAAATGAAAAGGGCAATTTTGACCTGACTCTGATGCCAGTCATTCGATACGACAACTTCACCGACCGCACGGCCGATGTTGATCCGAGTTTGTTCACACTTCTCGTTGGAAATGAAAAAGGCAAAGTGCTCAAGCGCATTTCGTTGCGTGAATTTCTTGAGAATCCAACACAGTATCTGCACAACTCAAAATCATGGTTGAACCCAAAGAAATCGTTGTACGCCGCCAATCGTGACAGCCGTGTTCTCGTCAGCGCGCAAGCGAGCTTCTTGCCCGTTCCCAAAAAAGGAAAGGCGGAATTCAATCCCGTCATTTTCAACTATCAGAGTGTTTCGGGAGATCCGGCTGTTTTGACAATTCTGGTAACACGGCAGGGTACCAGTACGACAATTATCGACAACAAGAGAGATTCATTTGACCGTGGCGGCTGGGGTCAAAGGCTTTTTCATAATCAAGACGGCCAGCGCGCCAGCCTGACTGGGCAACGGATCAGTGACTTTATAAAAACCGCCGAGGGAAAGAAGACTTCCAAGGGCAAGAAGTCTGGAAAAGTTGACACGAAGAAATCCTCCGGACTGAATATGGTTCTCTTGATTCAAGTCCCCTTGAAACAAAAAGTTCGCGAAGTCCAAAAATCAATGTCACTCGAAGTGATGGCTGAAAGTAATGCCGTCGACATGGCCGCATCTGCTGCGGCGAGTGACGTTGAGGCCGCCGTCATCGGGCACGGACAATTTGAGGGACCATTCACCGAAATCGACAATTTGAGCATCGAGCGCGACGACCGCTTTCCGGTTCGGGTGACAGTTCAGTTTTACAAGGCGACAGCAACAGGAAACGCGGATGAGGCCGACATCAAGCAGATCAAAGAGGAAATTGATTCCGTCCTCAGTGCGGGCGATGCAGCCGGCAGTCTTGTGGTTGCCGGCGAAACCGGGCGGATCACCGAATATGAGGGTGTGAAGGTTCAGCCTGCAGGATGGTGGAACGATTTTTGGAAGCGCCATGAGCAAAATACAGGCGAAAGTGCAGATAAGGCAATTGCCCGTTTAATGAAATTGCTCGGAAAAGATTATTTGAAACAGCCGGTCTGTGAACTCTACGTCGCAGAGAAGCTGCGCTTCGGAAAATGATTTCCTTGTCCGGTTCGTGTGACGTCATACCGCGACATTCGCGTTTGATGTCATCGTAGATAAAAACAGTGACGCACGGAGTTCGGATGAATTTGAAGACAAAATCACTTATGGCGCTCTTGTCAACGGTTCTTCTCTTCTCATGCAAGAACAGGTCGTTTGGACCCGATCAGTCGCAACCAGATTCGCTGCTTGATCCACATCGTCTTCCTGAGCGTGGACCGTGGTTTGAAGGCTGGTACCTGCGGATCACTCCAGCAGATACGAAGCAGCGGTCGTTTGGTGTTATTGTTGGATCATATCTGCCGCGCGGGGAACTCCGGCGAGAAGCTGAAGCAAATGGTCTGACAGGGTACGTTTCCATTATTGACGGTGGTAAAAAAGATAGTCCGTTGCGTTCTTATGAGGCTTTTCCAAAGTCGACGCGTATGTATTTGAACCGCACAGATACCGTCGACCGCGATCCCGCACCCAAGACCGAAGCGTCCTTCCGCTGGGTGGCAGAGGGAATTGGAGAGTTGACGGAAAGAAGCGTTCAGCTCGCTCTTCCGCAGAGTGCATCGATTTCTGTTCGCTTATCCGAAGTTCTGCCATGGAACGAAAGTGGACTTGGCCCTGAAGGATATATCAGCTTATTTCGTGCATTTCCGCTGCATTGGTTTGTTTATAGTTTGAAGTCAAAGGCTGAGTACAAGGTGGTCTTGCCCTCAGCCGATGGTTCGCCCGCCGAGACAGTGAATGGTGTCGGCTATGCACACTATGAGAAAAACTGGGGTGTTTCGTTTCCGCCAGCCTACGTTTGGATGCAGGGCTACGATGAACAACAAAAGCGGGCCATTGCAATTGCGGGTGGACGGCCTGTGCAGATTGGACCAGCCAAACCCGAAGCGTGGCTTGTCGGATTTCGCAGCGCAAAGACATCGGTTGATTTTGCACCGCAGAATATCGGGACTGTCTTTCAGAGTGAGGTTGATGCTTGTCAGGGACGCTTTCAGCTGACTTCTTCGTTCCTCAATAAAAGGTTGCGAGTGTTAGCGGAAGCTCCGCGCAACACGTTCGGTGGAATTGCCATTCCCAATGAGACCGGATTTGTCAAAGATGGATCAGAACAGTCTTTTCAGACACGCATCGTTGCAAAACTCTATGAAGTGATGCCGTTCTCTCCGACGGGAGGTGGCGAGCGTCTTTTGGAAGAGGCTGTCTTCACAAATGGCGCGCTGGAATTTGGCTCAGAGTTCAAGTGCAGAAAATAGGGAAGTCGCAGAATATTACGGTGATGTAGAAGCGGTCGGCCGGCAGCCGCAAAACTAGCTGACGGCCCACCCCTGTTGTCTCCGTTCAGGGTTCGATCTCACTGTGAAGCGTCGGCCATCATAATTGTGATCAAGTGGAGGGTGTATTTGTAGCAGGCCTG
>JBEDKY010000432.1:0-4100 GCA_041171905.1 Pseudomonadota bacterium | reverse complement strand
GCTTAATTGGTTTGCTGGTTTGGGGATTACCGGCCTGTACACGACATCCGGATTCACCTTGCAAAGAAAAAAACAGGAGAAAGAAGAAAAACAATCTGCTGCGCAAGGCGGCGCCCCATTGAGTCCCTAGCAGCTGTTTCATTTCTTCACCCCCGCCGCTTTCGTTAACGGAAATATCTGCATAGAAATCTGCACCACACGGCTACTGTCCTGCGTTTCAGCCGGAGGATGCTCTTGATAGACACGTTGCGAGAATTCCTGAATCTGGTCTTTAAGCCGATCAAATTGCTCCTGAGTCAGAGTCAGGACCAGCGAGTTGATGTCCCGCTCCTCGGCGGGGCAGTCGACAACCGCAGCACGGGCAAGATCCAAAAGAGTTTGTTGGTAACGGACCATAGCCACTCCTGCGACCTCGGGCCCAGTCGCCACGTCGTTCTGCAACGCAATATAACGGTTTTGGTTTGCATCTCGTTTTGCATAACCAATCCTGCAAAGCAGTTCCAAACCGCTGTTAATTTCGTCAAGCGTTATCTTTGGACGAATCCGTTCCTGAAACCATTGTGGATCTGCGGTGCTGCCGGCAAAGCTCATCAACTCGAGCAAGACAGCGTGTGACCAGTGACTGAAGAACTCCAACTGCCACTTATCAAGCTCGTTGACGACAAGACTTCCCTTCAACGCAACCAACCTGCGAAAGATCGATTCGCGAATGACCGGATCCCTTTCGTAGCTGTGCTCCACCAGCAATTCGAAGTACTGCCGTTCCCGTCCGACGAGCCCCAGACCAGCGATCATTCGTTTGCATGTTTTCATCGTCAGCGGTCGACGGCCACGGATGAGCGCATTCATCAGGTTGTTGCGGCCGAGGCCGGCATCGAATGCAAAATCGAAAAAGGTGTAGGCGGGCTCGGCATTTTTGAGACCAACGAACAGTGCTTCCAAATATGCCCGATAATCCAGATATTCCGATGGACGGACAACTTCATTGCAAATCTTTTTAATTGTTGTCTTGTCCACTTCGCCGACCACCTCCAAGAATTCTTATCGACAATTTGTCTATTTGATTAAACAAAAAGCTTAAGAAACCTGAAAGGATAGGCTTTTTGACGGAATAATAAGAGCAGTTTTCTGTCTCACGAATTCCAATTCTATGGTTAGAGCGGACGCGCCCCCGTATAGGCCCCGAGACCAGCAGAAATAACCGACCGTTCCAATTCGCTCATTCTCACTCTGACGAACTGCTCGTCGAGCATTCGAGCAATTTTTACCTTAGACGCAATATCGGATGGTTTTGCCGACGCATCGGCAATCGGGCTCAGCAGAGCCTTAAGCTCAGCCTGCAGATCGGGAGGAAGTGAACGTGGCAATGAAGGCTTGGTATTTTTCATGTGAGCTGCCGCATTGCGTAATCCGTTCATCGCCAGTTTGAATTTCTCCCATGCCACTCCCCCCTTGCTGTTGAGCTGTGAGATGATCTCTTTTTTGGTCAGAGCGTTCTTGGGTGCAATTTTCAGAAGATTCCGCCATGCCTGCGGGTTGAGAACATTGCCGACAATCGACTTGCTGGTGCTCAATGCACGCGCAGTATGAAAAATTCCCTTACGCGCTACATTATATACGTCTGCTGCAATCATCGTGTAATATGCCGTCTGCATCGCAACCTTGAGAGGACTCATCGGCAAGTCCTCGATCCAACGGCTCAGCGGAATACTCACCGCTGTGAAGACACCACCCGCTGCCACAGCGACTGCGAACGCACTTGAGGCCATGACCGTTGCCGCACTTCCAGCCGACGTAATTCCTGCCGCAACGGCTGCTGAAGAAGACGCTCCTGCTGTGAAATACCCGACAGTTCCTGCTGTCGCGGTCCACATGGAACCCATTGCTGCTCCAAGTGCAGGAAGCGAAACGACACTGATAGCGATGGCAGCACCTACCCCGACTACGACTTTGCGAGCTCCGTCGACCTGCTGCTTCAGCCAGACTTTCGAGAATTCCTCCAGATCCAGCGGCCCCTTTTCCTCTTCAGGAATCCCCAGCATTTGTTTTGCTATGCTCTGCTCGTCGGAAGCCTCTTGACCCTCAAAGAACCGATCAGAGGGTAGAGGCGCAGGAAAGGCAACTTCATTCGCCCATGAATCCGGCCGATGGGTCACCATCACTGTGCGTGCGAGTGGCTTTCGCCTGATGAAGATTGCAGACAACTCCTGCCAGTTGCCCGTCACACGAATCGCCTGATACAGCTTTCCATCCGCTCCGCGCACGAAGACAAATTCAAACTGGCGTGTATCGCCGAGAATAGTCGATCCCCAATTGGGATCAGTTGCAAATCCTGTGCAGTCTTTGGCGTTGCTGGTACCTGTGCCATTCTGCCCCAGCAATGTATTGGGGTCACCCAAAGCAGGAGTCAATCTGCAACCAAAAAAGCGCAGCGTGCTTGCATCGTTCCTGCCTTGGGCAGCAATCTTCATCTCATTGAGGAGCGCGCCGACCTCAGATGACGGAAGAAATTCCTCGAACTGGCTCTTCTTCTGTCGAACCTGAACTTTGACCTTGCCGTTGCGTGCACCTTCCAGATTCACTGCGAGCATATGCATTGCAGAACAGTCCGACTTCAGCTGATCCTCGGTATCAGGATCCAGCAGGCCAGCTTCATCTTCAGGTGAGCAGGCTTCGCTGATTTTTTTCATCGTTTCGGGATCAAGATTGTCGCGGTCTTCAATGCCATAGGAACGGCTGTTCGATTTTTGCTTGATGCATCCCGACAGAGTGCCCGCAAGCACTGCAGACGTCGCGACACAAATCAGAGCCCTTCTCCATGCTTGAAAGCTCATCTCGCCTCCTCATTCTGCAGTCCCTGCAGAAAATCAGCCCGTGCCAAACTAAGCAACCACTGAGCTGGAAATTTTAAACCGACGACTCATATCTTTAATCGCAGTATCCGCCTCACTCGGCGAAACGCGCGGATACATAACTTCGTTTATTTCGTTCAGGTTAATCAACCCGCTCGCTGCAAATGATCTGATTTTGGACAACACCTGCATTTCAGCAAGTCGGAATGACTCACTATCCAATCCACGAATGTTTGATGCGCTTTCGTTCCAGTCGTCTGCGATCTCATCCGGGGCTTTACGCAGAATAAGTTGCCTGATCTTGTCCCGTGTGCCGGCAAGGAATGTGACCATCACCTGCGGTTCAAGCGCAAGGAAAATTTCCAGAAGTAGACCGTCGCTCAGATAAGCGAGGGTTTCAACGCTGACAAATCGGCTCCTCACCTGACGTGCAAGTTCAGGATTGGTGCGATCAAGATTCTCGAGCATTTCGAGCTGAGATTCACGCTCGCTGCGCTCGACAAGATCGATAATCACATCCGCGCCGCCCAGCATTTCTCCTCCGGACGCGCCTATCTTTTCAATCTTTCTCTTAAGTGCCATGGCCACATTGAACAGGTATTCGCGTGGCAACGTTTCCTTGATGCAGAGCTCGCGCAGCAGCGCTGACTTCAGACTGCCTTCAAACAACTCAAAAACAGACCTGCGTTTGTCGGTAGGTAACTGGGTCAGAACAACTGCCTGCGACCGTGCACTCTCATCGCAAATCAAGTCATAGATCTGTCTGCCGGAGAATGACTTCAGGAAATCGAACGTATCCTGAGCGCGTTGAGTCATATGTCTGATTTTTCCAGCTGTCAGTTTGAGTTTGAGGCTTCTCAAAACCGACAACTGCTCGGAGTCGCCGACCACCGGAGCATTCACATGAATATATTCTGCCAGCAACGCAACTTCCTTCTTGACATCATCATCGCCAAGCAAATCGAAGACCATGATCTCGCCAAGCACCGAAACACATTTGGCCGAGAATTCGATTCCATCCTCCCGGAGAATGCGCGAGAAGACGTCGCGTGCCACCTTCGGCTGGGAGATAAACATTTGTGTGAGCTCATCACGCAGAGATTGAATGTTCATGCGTTGAGCGACTTCGTCATTGATTCCACCGGTAGACATGACAACGGCACGCGGACGCAATGGAAGGGCTGCCGGAACTGCTGTCGACGGCGAGTTGGCGACAAACGAGGACTGACCCATGTCTGTCGCGGCGGG
>JBEDKY010000431.1:0-6070 GCA_041171905.1 Pseudomonadota bacterium | reverse complement strand
GGTCAGACACTCATTGATCGAGGCCTTTGAAAGGCTGGACCTTGTGGACGAACTTTTGTCTGCTTTGGTGAGTTTTGAGCGCTCGTCACGCGACTCCGAGGAAACCAGTCAGTTCAAATTCAGGCGAGGCAATGTGCTTCTCAAAAAAGGCCGGATTGGCGAGGCGGTCGCAGCTTATCGCGATGCCTTGCACCTTCAGCCGGCATCATTGCTTATTCACGAGTCGCTGGTCTCTGCGCTGGTGGAGCTTGGTTCCGTGCAGCAGCTGGGTGACGAGTTGGAACGTCTGCGGCAACAGGTCAAGCTCGACTCCAGCCGTTCGACACTTGATGAGTTGATTGAACGCGCGAGGCGTATTAGCGAGACGCAGGTGTCTTTTGCACCGTGACTCTCATTTGATTGGATAAATTCAGATGCCGGCAACCATCAACAATCAGTTTTTGTCGAGTGTAAGCCATCCGGAAGTTTCATGGCGCTGGCCTGCTTATCAGTCTTGGTTGAGCAGGGAGGATTTCTGCACCGTCGATGCTGGAAATCAGCCTTTCTGGTGGAGCGTTGTTCCGTCTCCCGTCGTCGACAAATTCCGTTCAGCCGCCTTCATTGAATGGCGTTATTATTCCATCATCAGCCGCTCTTTTCATGGGATCTGCGGATTTTCTCTGTTTAACCCCGAAAATCATTTTGCACAGTTCAGCGAGGGCGGGTTGATTGCCATCATCGCAGGTGCCCTCGACGGTGCTGCCGAGGAACTGGCGCAGAAAACTCCTGCTGACGCGCAGCAGCAGGCCGCGCGCATCAAAGAGTTATGCTACATGCACGTCTTTCCGATGGACACCGTCATTTTTTACGGACCCAACCGCGAACATGTGCGTGCAAGTCATGAAGGTATCGAACTCAAAATAGAACAGGTTGATTTGCAGACCGCTGACGTCACATTCGAAATGGAAGGCGGTCTGAGCGTCAAATTCCGCCATCAGGCCGTCAAAGGTTGTCCTGTTCTTGCTCCGGTCACGGGAACGGATTTTCGCACCATACCGGGCGCTCATTGGACGGTTTTCAATCCCTCGCCCGTCTCGCAGGTCAACGGCTCGATCATCATACGTCCGGGGCTGCTCAATCATTGCGAAACACCGGTCGCGCTCAACAGTCCGAATTTTATTTCGCAGCCGCTCGCCGAGAAACTTTATGACGGCTACGTGAAGGTGCCGCTCGAAAACTCAGCAGGTTACTATGAACACAGCTTCGGACTCAATCCGATGCCTCTGCATGGTTGGGATTTTGTTTTCGTTCCGTGTCCAGATGCGCGGGCCGGGCTAGTACTGCAAACCTACCGCGGCAGCCAGCAAGTGACGTATATCGAGGTCGTCTGGGCTGAAGCCGACGGTCAGTGGAAAACCCTGCACATCCCCCATTCGGAGTGCCAGATCGAATGGTCCGAGACCAGTTGGCATCCGCAGATGCGCGTTCACGTCCCGCGCAAAAGAATCATCCGTGCCGAACATCAGGGATACAAAGTCGAACTGACCAATCAGGTGGTTGGTGAAATTCCCTTTCTGCGCGCGCATTCTCCTGTTGTGCGGCACTTTTTCATCTCCGAGGAAATTTCTCTGTCGAGCTGGGTAGTCACAGATCCGCAGGGGCGCGTCTGCGTTTCTGTTCAAAACGCGCTTTCAGGCGGAGAAACTGCGCGGGGCCGCTGGTATTACAATCTCAACGGAATTTTTTCTCTGACTTCATCTAAGCCGTTTTAATTTTTTGAACATAAAGTCAAAATTCAGATGGTCCAGTCTACGACATAAAGTGCTACTTTCTTCTTTGAAACTTCAATTTCAGAGAAGAAGAGACATGAATTTAAAAATTCCTGTATTGTCCATAAATATTTTTATGTTGTTTTTATTTCTGCAGCCTGCGCGCTCTTACGCTGCACTGGATGACATTTATATTGTCCAGCGGGCGGGTGTGACATCCTCGAAGGGCGATTTGTCGAAATACCCCAAGCACCTGAGTTATCAGACGGCGCTTGCAAAGACCTATAAGTCTTATGCTCCTTCGGTCAGTATAGATTTCGCACATGAAATTTCGTTCTTATATGATTCATTCAAGACGCGCGGCGAAAATACTTTGTTGTTTCCGCTTATGCCTGCCAGTGAGGCGCGTATTTATGAACCTGCGCTCTCTTTTGAGGTGTGCGCATTTACCATGAGCCGCGTCCGTCTCTGTGGGGCAGGCGGTCTTTCACTCATGCACATTCAAACAACCATCAAGAACTACCAGATGTACACGGGCATCCCTGCACAGATGCGATTGGTCTGGGTTTCGCCTGATTCGCCGTGGACACTTGAAACAGGCGCCCGCTACCGCGCCGTCCGCAACCGCATAGAAGGCTTTGTCAGCAAGCATGAAGACACGACCTACTTTCTCGGGTTCGGATATCTGAAGAGCTATTTTTGATTCATTGAAGAATGCGTACCTGAGGAGAATCACCTGTGAGAAATAAAATCTTTCGTTCAGAAGTTCTTGTTGTTTTCCTGTGGCTCTGCGCATCCTGCAGTGTTTCTTTGAAAATCGTCGGCGAAGATCCGGAAACCGATTCCGAACGCACGGCGATCGATCCTCTGACGGACGCCGCCAACCCGTCGCATCCAGTTTTGCGCTGGAGAAAGGAACAGGCAGCAACTCGGCAAAAGGCCCAATGGGCGATAGAGTCGAAGAGGGCTCGCGATGCGGTTGATAAAATATCATCGGGTCCTTATTTCAGCTGCGCGACAAATCTGAAAAAAGAGATCAAATGCTGGGGATCTTCCCTGAACGGAGCAACAGGAAGAGATCCCAGTGGTGTCGACAAAGTCAATTATTTTGAATCCTACAGCGGGCAGGTCCGGAAGATTGCGAGCAGCCAAACGCACACTTGTGTGCTTGCAAATGACTCAAAGTTAACTTGTCACGGAAATAATATTTCGGGTCAGTTGGGTGACGGGACAAGCGACTCGACTTTCAAGCCTGTATCTCCGCTTGGCTCCGCATCGGACATCAGCTGGGTCGGAGTTAATTCGAATCGGACCTGTGCCATCAATCGCGTCGGTGATTTGAAATGTTGGGGGAGCGGCTACTCTAAAACCCCAGAAGCTGCTTTCAGCCAGCTTGGTCCGATCGTGTCGGTTGCCATGGGTTCAGGTCATTCATGCCTGCAAGACGCAAACTTTTCAGCGCAGTGCTGGGGCTTAAACTTGAAGGGACAGTTGGGACTCGCATCGATTTCGGTTCCGTCCACATCTGCTCCGTTTATCGTCGATGGTTTGACCTCTGGAGTGATTCAAGTTGCTGTTGGAAGCGAGCATTCATGTGCCCTTCTTGCTGGTGGAGCAGTGAAATGCTGGGGAGGAAATTCGCGCGGCCAGCTTGGCAATGGCACAACGGAAGATCAGAAAAGCCCTGTTGAAGTGACCGGTCTGCAAAGTGGTGTGACAGCCATTGCATTGGGAAATGAGCATAGCTGCGCATTGATGAGCGGCGGCGGAATAAAGTGCTGGGGCTTGAACAGTTCGGGGCAGCTTGGAGACGGTTCGAATGAAAATCGTAATGTGCCTACAAATGTTGTCGGCCTTTCGGCAGCGATCGTAAATCTCAGCGCAGGACCTCAGTTCACATGTGCAATTGACAAAGACTCGACCGCTTGGTGCTGGGGCGAGAACGATATTTTCAATCAGCTTGGTAATGGAACTGGCACCGACAGCAATGTTCCAGTCAAGGTCAGCAACTTCAATTAAAAAAATCTTAAATTTAGGCCGTTTTAATTGAGCGGACTGCAACGAGCACTTCGTCCACTGAAAGCATCTTCATGCATTCATGAGTTCCCGTTTTGCAGTGGTTCGATTCGCAGCGCACGCAGCCTTGGCTGCGCTGCACGGGAATATGCTTGTTACGATCGGGATGCGTCCAGTTGATGGCCGACGTCGGACCAAAGATTTGCACCGTGTGCGCACCGCCAGCGACAGCCACGTGCGAAAGGCCATTGGTGTTGCCTATCCATACCGTACCTTCAGCCGAAAAAAGTGCGGCCTCTGAGAGTGTCAGCAAAGGCGGAACAACAGATGAATTAGAAGCGATGCCGCGTTCTCTCAGCTTTTCCTTCAGCGAAGCATCGATTTCATTGACGAATTCCAGTTCCCCCGGCCCCCAGAACCAGCAGACCTTGAGGCTGTCTTGCGTGATAAGGCGGAGCGCGAGTTCAACAAAATGCTCTGCCGGCCATTGCCGCAAGGGGCGTCGTGAAGTCGGGCTCATCACGACAAATCTTTTTTTCACAAGTCCGAGCTGTTGGATGAGTTCATTCATCCGCTCACGCGTCGGCGTGGGGGTTGGTATCCAAGAATTCAGCCATTGGGCGGGTGGTTCTTCGATCAGGTGTTTTGCAAGAAACGGGCTCAGCAGATGCAGTCGCGCGTGAGCTGCGTAATAGTTTTTCCATGCCGTTGTGTCAGACAAACGTGTGTAAGCCCAATCGCGGTTCCAGCGTGTTTTCACTCCGTGCCTGACTCCGGCCGATGTGAGTCGTGTCATGATTGCAGTCTTGGGAGTGCAGATGGCATCGGCAACAAAATCGAATCCGGCCGAGCGAATACGTTTTAAAAAAGTGAACTCAAGCTGCAAATATTGGCTCAGGTCGCGCAAAGTCTGCGAGGGATTCGTCAGCCAATTTTTGAGACCGCGGCGTTTGCGCACCGGATAATAGACGACTTCGTTGAGCGCCGGATGACCTTCCAGCAGCTGGCGGCCCATGGGATGCGCAATCCAAGTGATGTGTGCGTTTGGGTAGAGATGTCTCAGCGCAAAGGCGAGCGATGAACCGAGAAGAATGTCTCCCAGCTGGCGCGGCAGAATGATCAGGATTTTTTTGAATTCCTGCGGATTATTGCTCATACCTGCACGCCGCCTGCGGGTTTCCTCGACCATTTGCGGTAGTCCCAGCTCCACTGCCAAGGAGAAATCCGAATCACTGCTTCAAGCCAGCGTGCATATGAGGTCAGGATGATTGCCGAGTTCAGGTCGTTGCCCGCATTGGTTGCGAGGTGTTGACCCTCGAAAGTGTAAAAACCGGGCCACAATCGGCGCGAAGTGACGAACACAAACTCACTCTTCATGCGCGCACAGATGTCCACTCCGCCTTCGGGAAATGCACTTTGAGCGCCGAAGAAATCAATAAAAAATCCGGCCGACGCCGGCTTTTGGTCAACAAGAAGTGCAAGTGCGCGTCCGCTTTTGAGTGCCTGCAGCATCGCACGCGGAAGATCTTTGCGGTTGGTTTGCAGAACCTCTATTCCGCGCAGGTTGCGGTACCATTCGAGCAGGCGAGTGATCCATTCCCAGCGTCCGGGTTTGGCCAAAGCGAGCAACTTTTGTTTTGGATTTACCTGCGCGACCAGCAGTGAATTCAGGCACTGCGCGGTGATTTCAATATTTCCAAAGTGTGCGCTGAGAACCGTCAACGCAACTTTCTTCTGCTGTGCCGTGAGTGACGCACCCGTCACCGACTCGCGTGCGGCAACATTGTCGCGGATGGTGATAAGACCCAGCGGCCAAAAAATGAAATCTTCTATCAGCAGTAGAATATAGTGAAACAGGGTCGCCGCAGTGGCCATGACCCGCAGAGCGGGTTTGAAGCCCAGGCGCGTGCGAAAATTCTCGCGTGCCGTGCGCGCCGGAAACAGCGGAGAAAAAGCGATAAAAACGCAGAGTGCAAAAAAGAGAGCATACAGCGGCAGAAGCACGGCGTTGAGCAATAGATTGCCGCCGATTCTTGCCAAGGACCAGTTGTCAGGGCTGCCGACCGCCTTCACGCCAAAGTACTCTGGTTACTTGTTGTCAGCTGGCAGAGCCGACGCGCTGCGGATGCGTGTGTGTTCCGGAAACAAGTGGGCTGCCTTGTAACTGCTTCTGACCAGCGGACCTGAGGCCACTCCGCGGAATCCGATGGAATCGGCAAATCGTTTCCAATGCGCGAATTCATCGGGATGCACAAAACGCTTGATCGACAAGTGTTTGTTGGAAGGCTGGAGGTACTGTCCGATGG
>JBEDKY010000430.1:0-2737 GCA_041171905.1 Pseudomonadota bacterium | reverse complement strand
ATTGTCAGTCGACTGCAGGAGGTTATGGGTTGAATTCACATCACGCCCACCCGCGACCAATTTTACAACCAATTTTTCCAGTGCGCGCGCATAAGGGCGAGCCTGCAAAACATTGTTTTGCGCACGACCAAATTTCGCAGCCGACACAAGCTTCATCGCCTTGGTGATTTGCTGTGTGTTTTTCACGCTTTTGATGCGTGTGCGTAGGTCTTTTAGGTTAGCCGGCATTGGCGTCAAACCTCTTGGCGAATGCCTCAAGGCCAGATTTGACCTTGGCTTGAAGCTCGTTGCTCATCTTCTTGCCATTGCCGATCTCATCGAGTTCGGCACGATGATTTCTTTCGAAATAATCGAGCATTTGTGTTTCAAATTTGCCAACGTGACGAACGTCAACGTCATCCATCGCGCCGCTTGTAGCAGCGAAGATGACAAGGATTTGCTTCTCAACAGGCATAGGGTTGTATTGAGGCTGCTTGAGCAGCTCCATCAGACGCTGACCGCGGTTGAGCTGACGCTTGGTCACCGCATCAAGGTCGGAACCGAACTGCGCAAATGCGGCCAATTCACGGTACTGCGCAAGCTCAAGACGCAAGCTGCCCGCGACCTGCTTCATTGCACCAATCTGTGCAGAACCACCCACACGGGAGACCGACAAACCGGCGTTCACAGCCGGACGCAGACCTGAGTTGAAGAGGTCCGCCTCGAGGTAGATCTGACCGTCGGTAATCGAAATCACGTTGGTCGGGATGTACGCCGACACGTCGCCCGCCTGCGTTTCAATAATCGGGAATGCAGTCAGACTGCCCGCGCCCAATTCGTCATTCAGCTTGCACGCGCGCTCAAGAAGTCGGCTGTGCAGATAAAACACGTCGCCTGGATATGCCTCGCGGCCTGGAGGACGGCGAAGGAGCAGTGACAGTTCGCGGTAGGCTTGTGCGTGCTTGGTCAAGTCATCATAGAAAATAACTGCGTGTTGGCCATTGTCGCGGAAGTATTCGCCCATGGTGCAACCGGAGTACGGTGCAAGGAACTGGAGCGGTGCCGGATCGGATGCGCCAGCAACGACAATGATTGTGTACTCAAGCGCGCCTGATTTACGCAGCTTTTCGACAACCTGTGCGACGGTCGATGCCTTCTGGCCAATGGCGACGTAGATACAAACAACGCCCTTGCCTTTTTGGTTGATGATTGTGTCAAGAGCCACGGCTGTTTTGCCGGTCTGACGGTCACCGATGATGAGCTCGCGCTGTCCACGACCAATGGGAATCATGGCGTCGATGGATTTGAGACCTGTCTGGAGCGGCTCATGAACGCTCTTACGAGCCATGATGCCTGGCGCCTTGACCTCAACCACGGAAGTTGCATCGGCGTTGACTGGGCCCATGCCATCAAGCGGCTCACCCATCGCGTTCACAACGCGACCGAGCAGACCACGGCCGACAGGAACACGGTTGATTTCAGAAGTACGCTTGACCGTCATTCCCTCACGGATTTTGTCGGCCTCACCGAAGATCGCAACACCAACGTTGTCCTCTTCGAGGTTCAAAACCAATCCCTTGGTTCCATTTTCAAACGTCACCGTCTCAGACGTCATGGCTTTGTCCAGGCCATAAACACGAGCGATACCGTCTGCGACTGAGACAACTGTTCCGGTTTCGGCGACTTCTGCAGTCTGTCCGAGAGCCTGAATTTTTTGTTTCAGTAACTGGCTGATTTCATCAATGCGAATCTGTTCCATCTCTTAGACTCCCTGACTCAAAAATTCTTTAAGGTTTGAAAGACGCGTTTTAAGACTCGCATCAATCTGTCGTGTTCCAATTTTAACAACCATACCCGCACGCAATTGCGGTTCGGTTTCGCATTCAAAGATCACCGTCCGGCCCATGGCCTGCGACAACACTTTTTCAAGCTCCGAGATCTCGGCGGCAGACAACGGGTTGGCAGAGCGAATCTGACCACGGACAACGTTGTTGTGGGTGTCGATTTTCTCAAGAACCTTTTTCAGCACTGTCTTGAGGTGTGACAAGCGATTGTTTTGCGCCATCAATAAAAGCGCACGCGACGTCTGCTGGCTCAGCTTCAATTTCTCCGAGATCAGCTGAATCAGCTGTTCCTTCTCGTTCTGATTGCGAGCTGGGCTGGAAAAAAACAATTCGACTTCGGATGTCACAATCGCAAGCAGTGCATTGGCTTCGCGGGAAAGCGTATCAACGCCTTTCGATTCAACCGCACTTTCAAACAGCGCCGTTGCATATCTGCGCGACAGCTGTCCAGAACTGACCTTCATATTCTCCCCTCTACCCGTCGTTCAGTGAGATGCAGAAATTTTTGCTGAATTTTTCAAGCCGCCAAGTGCATTTTGACGCAGCGATGCATCGATGGACGCAAGCGTTTCACCTTTGAGTTTTGCGTCGAGTGTTGCAACAACTTGATCAAAAATTTCTTTGCGCAGTTGCTCTTTGCCTTCTGTAATCAACTGACGTCCGATGCGGTCGGCGTCACGCAGGAGCTGCGCCGCTGACTCTTTCGCTTCGTTGATGAGCTTGTCACGTTGCACGACTCCGTTGTCCGCATACTCTTTGCGAAGTGCGTCCAACTCGCTCTGCAAGTTTTTAAGTTTCGCCTCGTATTCGTCGCTTTTTCGTTGCGCGAGAGTCATCGCAGAACGAGCTTCAGACAATTTTGTTCTCAGTGCGTCACGGCGATCCTCGAGCATTTTCGCGACAGCCTTTTTCGC
>JBEDKY010000429.1:0-8166 GCA_041171905.1 Pseudomonadota bacterium | reverse complement strand
GATTGGTTGGATTGATCAATCCAATATCGACCCGGCAACAGCAACGGCCGCATTCGCACTCAACAAAGACGCGTCGTTGTCTGAGGTCATCGAAACCCCCTTCGGCTTCCGTCTGCTCAATTGGCAGGAATCACGTGAGCGGCTCGAACGGAAATTCGAAGATGTGAAAATTGAGCTCGCCGAGCGCGCCCTGAGCGAGAAGGTCAAAGCCGAATTGAGCAGCGGCATCGAAACAGAACTCAACAAACTGCTCGCTGAAAAGAAGTGGGCCGAGGTAAACACTCTCGCGCAGACGAATGGCTTTGAATGGAAAGTTGTTAAGAAGCCAGTCACTCCCCGCACGCGCTTCATTGAAGACCTCGGACAGTCCGACCCGCTGCTGACGGTGCTTTTCACGCTCAAAAACAAAGGCGACATGGCCGGACAAGTTCTCGACTTCTCGGGCCGTAAATCAATTGTGCGCCTGGTCAGCCGCAAAGACGGCCTCACTCCCGACGACGAGCGGCTCAAACGCCTTCAGTCGGCCGATCAACGGGTCGCGGCGCAATCGTATTTGTCTGTCATGCAGCGCAAGCTCTTTGACATCTATACGAACAACAAGGACATCAAGCGCAACATGGAGCTGTTGCGCTGATGACCGCCTACGTCCCATGGGGACAAAACAGCGTTTCTCCCGATGTCGTCGTCGTGCAAAAAAAGACGGCGCTGGAACGCTACGCGGCAGACTTCAAAACTGAATCTGCCCAGACTTTCTTTCTTGGTGACGGACAGACCGATGGAACTCTCCAGCGCGCCCATGATCAACATTGCCAGACGCTCGATCATCTGTTGACCGTCCTGACCCGACGCAATTTATCATTCAGCTTGCACACCCTGGATGATCTCGCAGAGCATCCAAGCGGCGGTCCTGCGCATTACATTGCAGGTCGAGATGGTGGCCTGATTGCGAAAAAAAATCTGGTGATTTGCGTCGGCGGTGATGGAACCCTGCTGCGCACCAGCCATTTTGTCGGCGGCAACACACGCATCCTTGGTGTCAACTCGGTTCCGCAGCATTCCGTAGGACATCTCTGTTCATCGATACCCGACACGCTCGAAAACGACCTTGCGGACATCCTTTCAGATAAACGCAAACCTCGGATTGTGCGACGATTGTCCGCGCGCACCCACTCAGGATTGATTCTGCCCTATGCACTGAACGATATTTTCTTCGGTCACCAGCATCCCGCGTCGGCCAGCAGATACAACCTGACCATTGAGGGTCCGCGGCAACGGAGCGAAAAGCAGCTCTCCAGCGGTCTGTGGCTGGCCACACCGGCGGGAAGTACAGCTGCCATTCGCTCGTACGGGCTCGGAGTGCTGGACGCCTGTGCGGAACAGTACCTTCTTGCGGTACGTGAGCCATATGCACAACCAAACCATCATCTGTCGCTGACCAAACTTGTCCTTGACGGTAACAGTGAGACGGTCACGCTGATCAGTAGAATGCGTCACGGAATCGTTTGCGTGGATGGTCCTGTAACGGCATGTGTGTTGGGTTTTGGGGATACCCTCGAGGTGGGTCTGCAAGCCGAGGCTGGTCTGAGAATATTTCTCTCATGAGCACAGCGTGTTTTCGTCGGACGGGCATCGACAAACACCAACCTCGTATGATTAGTTAAGAACTGCTCAAGTGCACAGACACGGAGACTTGCAATGAAGCATCATAGCTACGGAAGCGAATTTTACCTTACGACTCAGGTCGACCAGTTCGTCAACTGGGCGCGCCGCAACTCACTTTGGCCTTACCCGTTCGGGACTGCCTGCTGCGGAATCGAGCTGATGTCGGTCATGGGACCTAAATACGACCTCTCCCGCTTTGGCGCCGAAGTGGTCCGGTTCAGCCCACGACAAGCCGATCTGCTCGTTGTTGCAGGAACAATTACTGAGAAAATGGCTCCGGTTTTGCGCCGCATCTACGACCAGATGTCGGAACCCAAGTGGGTTCTTTCGATGGGTGCCTGCGCGTCTTCGGGCGGTTTTTACCGCGCATATCACGTCGTGCAAGGGATCGACCGCATCGTTCCTGTAGACGTTTACGTGCCAGGATGCCCGCCTACACCTGAAGCGGTCATCGACGGAATCATGCAACTCCAGGAAAAAATCAAACAACAACGTTCAGAGGCTGCGCAACGCGGTTGATGTGTTTTTGATTAAAATTGAGCCCTGATTCATTGTGCGAATCTTTTCAGCACATCGAATTAGGGCTTTTTTGTGCCATTTCTGTGGAATTTTTGTTGCAGACTTCCGCAATTGCGTGGGTTTCTGTTAGACACCTTACGTTCCCACAGGAGGTTACAGGGTGACAGAGACGAACCAAATTCACGCACAAAAAGATCCAAGGTCGCGTGTTTTGATCATCGAAGATGATCGGGATCTCAACAACCTGCTCAAGTTCACACTTGAGTCCAGCAAGGATTACGAAGTGTCGTCGCATTTCGACGGTGAACACGCTCTGGCAAGAATCACTGAATTCAAGCCCCATCTCATCCTTCTCGACGTCATGCTGCCTCACACCGAGGGAACCGAAGTTTTGCGTCAGCTGCGATCGATACCGGAACTGGCATCCATCCCGGTTATTTTGCTTACGGCGAAATCGCAGGAGTCCGACAAAATCGACGGCTTTGAAGCCGGCGCGGATGACTACATCACCAAACCTTTCTCGCCGCGTGAACTCCTTTTGCGTGTGCAGGCTTTGATGCGCAGAACCGGGTTTCACACTTCGGTGAGCCACCCCGTGTCACAAAGTCCGGCGGCGACACAAACTCAGAGTCCACCATCTCCAGCAGGACAACCAGGTTCCGAGAAAACAATCCAAATCGGTCCGCTGACCATTTATCCGGAGCAATTCCGCGTCACCGTCTCAGGAGAAATTATTGCGCTCACAGCGACCGAGTACCAATTGTTACTTTATCTTGCCGAGCGGGCCGGACGCCTGCAAAGCCGTGATGCATTGCTGCAGCGGGTCTGGGGTTACGAAGGTCAACTGAACACACGCACGGTCGACACACACGTGAAACGCCTCAGACAAAAACTCGGCGACGCAGGTGGAATGATCGAGACCGTTCACGGCTTTGGTTATCAACTCACCGAGGGCCAGCGTCCCGCAAAAGCCTGAAGCAAGGAACCAGAAAAAATTGCGCCTCTGCAGGAATGCCGCTCACGGGCGGCGTTCACTTTGCGTTCTTGAGTATCTGGCAGAGATACTTTTCCAAATCGTGATCCCCAATCAGGTTGTTTTGTGCGAGTGACTTTAGCGACGCACCGCTACCAGCCAAGCTCGGTAGTGAAGTCACTGTTTGCTGCACCGTTTCAGCATTGGAGACCCAATAGTTCGAGTCCCATGCCCCATCCGAAGCAGGTGGACTCAACAACAAGCCAGTCATGTCGAAGTGTACGAGCTGACCCACGTGGCTGAAACCAAGCAGCTTTGTCCCCTGAACTGCTAATTTGACCAAAGAATTCTGACTAAATGCGTTGGCGGCTGCATCAGCTGCGCCGGAGCTCGGCGGTAGATGCGGGACTAGGTCTCGAGCATGCACGAAGCGAAAGTATTTTTCTCCCAAGAGTTTGGAGAAATTTTCGCTGAATGTTGCATTTCCAGTGCGTGGCTGCCCCAGAGTTACAACACCTTCAACTTTCACTTTTCCTGCAATTCCATCCGCTGCGGCCAGCATTGCCAGCGCACCACCCAAGCTGTGGCCGATGTAATACGTCGGAATTTCGGGTCTGTTTTGAGCATCCAAAGCAGCATTGATTGCGGGCTTTACCGCATCAAACGCTGCCTTGAAGCCGCGGTGAACGCCACCCTGCATGCCATTACCAGCCAACAAAAAGTTCATGTCGGTGACCATACCTCCGGCGCTGTGCGTTCCGCGAAAGACAACCAGATTGACCTTCTCGGACGTTGCAACGAATCCCTGCACGCCTTTGCCTTTGTCCTCAAAAACCTTTACGCCTGCGAATTCAGCCGACTTAAAGAAGCTTTGCAAATAACTCTCTTCGAACCTGAATGAAGCTCCACCAATCGCTGCAAACCGTGACAACATGTATCTGTTGTTAGATGTGAGTCCTTTGGATGGATAAAAACCCATTTCCGCAGGTGGCTGACACTCGTGCTTGATAGGCGTGTTTGCAACGGTCCAGAGGGCTTGCTCTGCTGCCTGCGATTGCTGGTCGGTTTCGTCGGTCTTCTCCCGGCCATTCGCAGCTGCCACGTTTTTACCCGCCCCGGCTGCGCGTGGGCTCACTTTTGCCTTTTCCGCACAACCCACCAACAGAACCAATGCTACCAGAGTGTTACCAGAGGAATAAAAAGCAGACATTGGATATCCTCACCTGCGTTTTTTTGAACCCAACTGCTCTATCGGAACCTATGCAACGAAAATTGACTTAATTTTTTATATTCTTGTCCGAAGCAGATAAGTATGGATTCGGAGAAACGACTATGAAGAGTTTTCAACGCAAATTTGAACTTTCATCTTTGCTGCCGGCGTCGGTCCTGCAGACCGGCGCGGTGTTTTTGGTCGCGCTGACTGCTGCCGCGTGCACGAAAAAAAGTGGTGGGCAAAACCAGCAGCCTGCGGCTGCGCCACAGGTTACACCGACCTCAGCAGGACAGAATCCCATGCCCTCGGCAGGTGGAGGTGTGACAGAAAGCCTTTACCGCTATTCTTTGAGTTCAGTGGCCGGTGAGGCTGTCTTCTGTCAGGACTTCGTGAGTCGTTCACAGGCTCCGTTGAGCGACATCGAAAGCCTCACCGATGGCATGGCGCTCGCCCAAGCGCAGGTGCCAGCAGATGTTGTCAATCCATTCAGCCCAAAAACACTTGGACTCGAACTTAAGCCGTCGCCATGCGCTATCGTTCCAGAAATCATCCGCAACGGCCATTGTGCTGTGACCGTCGCACGCACTGCGAGTTCGGGAATGCTCACACTGCAAAGTGAGCAGAGGCTTCTTTGGAAGGACATGCCGGTACTCGCGCAGGCGAGCTATATCAAGGCAACCATCGACAACAAGAACAAAACTATTATTAGCAAGAATGAACTGTTCAGAAGCGTTCAGGGGGACATCACAAAGGTACAGCAGTCCCTGAATATTCTTCAACTGGGGCAGGAATTAGCCACAGGCGAAAAGCTGCCGGCGATAGAGCGGGCGAGACAGGCATTGGCTGACCTGCAGAATCAGTCGAAACAACTTGAACTCGACATCAAGCAGCTTGAAGGAGAGATTGTTCCCATTCAAGATGAGCTCAACAAGACTCTCGAAAAACTGACAACCGCGCGCGATTCGCTCAAGCAAATGTGCAATCCGACTGGAATGGGCTCAACCTCGGCGGAATGGAAGAACAACTGAGCTGCAACTGAATTTTAAAAGGGCGTATATGCTGCAATGCGCCCTTGTGTCCGCTGGCGCGGAATTGTGACAGTAAACACAGTTCCTGTTCCTGGTTCACTGCGCAGAGTAATTTGTCCGCCATGCGCCTGGATCACGTGTTTGACAATTGCAAGCCCAAGGCCGGAACCGCCACCCAGCCGAGCATGACTTTTGTCCACTCGATAAAAGCGTTCGAAAGCGCGCAACTGGGCCGAATGTGGAATTCCCAGCCCTGAGTCTTCGACATAAATCAGCCATTCATCATCCGTCTGACGGACCGAAACTTTCACATAGCCGTCGCGCCGGTTGTATTTGATGCCATTGTCGACAAGATTCAAAAGCACGGAATCAAATCGCTGCCCGTCCACATACAATTCAGAGACATCAGAGGGAACATCAACAACAACGCTGACGCCGGCTTCACGTGCTTTGGGTGTGAGTGTCTCACGAACACGCGCAAGTGAGGTGCGGATATCATAGGGCTGAAGTGTCAGCGGAATTTGACCATTCTCAAGGTTAGACAGAAGAATCATGTCCTGCAGCAGATTGGAGACCTGCTCAGAGTTGCGCATGATGACGTTGAGAAATTGTTGCGCCATGTCGGGCGACAAATTAGCAAACTGATCCTGAAGCAGCTCCGCATATCCGCGTATCGAAGAGATCGGGGTCTTGAGTTCATGACTCACGTTGGCGAAAAATTCTCGTCGGAACTGCTCAAGCCGATGCAAATCACTCAAGTCGAAAAGAAAAATGAAGCACACGGGATGCTGATTGCCGGATTGAACCGGAACCATCTTTGCGCGAACGCGGCGTGCTTCCGGACCGTCAAGATGGATGGACTCAACCACTTCAGGCTCAACACCGCCGAGAATTGTTTCACTCCTGCAGCGCAGCAGAAAAGCAAGAAACCTGTCGTTGAGCTCGACACTGCGGACCACATCGATGAAATCACGGCCGGTCGGATCGCTGTAGTATTCGAGCCACCGCCGCACCGTGTGATTGATCTTGAGAATCTTTCCCTCCATCGTGCATAGGACGACCCCTTCGCCGATGGCGTTGAAAATCTCGTCAATGCGGCTGTTCTGTTCGCGTGCTTCCTGAATCGATGTATTCATCCTGCGGCCCATACCTTGGATGGCACGCGCGAGTCGCGAATATTCGTCGTGGCCGGAAACGGGAGCCACGCTGCCGGTGAGATCAAAGCCACCCTGACGAGTGAGTTGCTGAAGAGCACGCAAGGGCTGATCAACCAACCGAACCAAAATCATGAATGCGATCACTGAACACAAACTCAGCAACAACAAGGCCGACATGTATGGAAGCAGAGCAGACTGCAGAACGAGAAGCAGAACAAAAAGAATCCACAATCGCAAATGTACCGATAAAGGCAGGAGAAGGCGCAGCAGAAGGCGAGAATTTTCAAACATACGGCGCAGCGTGCCGAGGATACGAAGTCCGCGGCCGGACATGCTCTCACCCACTCTCGGCAATTTGGCAATCACAACGCCACAATCCCCTTGTTCATTGAGCAATCAAACAACAGTGTCACCGGACCATCGTTGGTCAATGTCACCTTCATGTCCGCTGCAAAAACACCAGATAAAACAGGACGACCAGCAGCTTGTGCGGTCACAAATTCCACCATCTGCGCGAAACACTGCTTGGCGACCGGTGCGGACAATGCCGCGCTAAATCCGGGACGGTTGCCTTTGCGCAGATCTGCAAACAACGTGAACTGACTGACAAGGTAGACTCCACACTGCTGTGGCTGCTGCAAAAGCGAGAGATTCATCCGCCCCTGCTCGTCTGGAAATATCCTCAGCTGCGCAAGTTTGTCCCACCATTTCTGGAACAGCGGCTGCAAGAGTTCTGCGCGCTGATGTGCAGTGGCCGACTCGAACCATTCGGCGGTTCCGGCGGGAAGGGCGTCACCCTCCTGAGAAAATCCAAGCAGCAAAAGTAGTCCCGACGGCAATATTCCGCGTGAAATGCCGTCAATCATGACCTCTGCGTTGACACTGCGTTGCACGACCGTGCGAATCTTTAGCAGGCCGGCGAGAGAATTTTCCAAACTGTCAGACTTGCTCTGCAACGACACGCACCAACCTCTCGATGTCCTGCGCTGTGTGTTCAGTGCTCAAAAATCCGACCTCATATCCGCTCGGCCCCATATAGATGCCAGCATTGAGCCACTGATGGTAAACTTTGTTGAACATACTCATGTCGCATGCAGCCACTTCATTGAAGTTCTCTGGCGGCCGCGCGGTGCCGAAGAAGAAACAGAAAAAAGACGCCTTGCGCACGTATGCAAGCTTGCCGGATTTCATCGCCGGCGAGAGTAGTCTGCCGACCGTCTCATCGAGCGTGCGTCCCGATTCTTCCAGTTTGGCGAATGCATTCTGCCGTTCCATTTCGGTCAGCGTTGCCAACCCTGCGGCCATGGCAAGCGGATTGCCGCTCAATGTTCCGGCCTGATAGGCGCGCCCGAGCGGAGCAACGTGTTCCATGACGCTTTTTTTGCCGCCGTAGGCTGCTGCCGGAAGTCCACCGCCGACGATTTTTCCGAACGTCCAAAGATCTGGCTGTACATTGAATGTCTCTGCGGCACCGCCGCGGGCAATACGGAAGCCCGTCATCACTTCATCGAAGATCAGCACGCTGCCGTGTTTGCTGCAAAGCCTGCGCAGTGTGCCGAGAAAGTCATTTTGCGGCAGAACAAGCCCCATGTTCGCAGCCATGGGCTCAACAAT
>JBEDKY010000428.1:0-2722 GCA_041171905.1 Pseudomonadota bacterium | reverse complement strand
GCGGAAAGCGGCCCCAGCAGCAGCTGCTGCAGCTGCACCGGCACCTGTCGCCACACCCACACCTCCGCCCCGTCCGGCAATTGTGATCGATCCTGCCATGGCGGCTGCTGTCAATTTACTTGGACTGCGTCTGTCGCTTGCGCGCAACCGGGAAGAAGCCGCGCAAATGGCCAACGAACGCCTCAAAGACTTTGGTGTCACGCTCAGCTTCAGTTCTCGCGAGAAACTGAAAATCAGCTGGAGCGATGAAGAGCTTGAAATCGACCTGAGTCAGAAAAAATCGGAAGAATTGCTTCCCCAGAGCCTCAAGCCGCTCGTGAAAAAAATTGCCCAGTGTCCGCCCGAATGACGCACCGACTTGAGACTCTCGCCAGCGCTCCGATCACCAGTCTGAAGCCGACGTAACAAGGCGAGTGGAGGCATTCCGTGAACGCCAACCAAACTTTTGAGGCATCCCCAGTCGCTGTAGCTCCGCAGGGAAGTACAGGTCTGCCCTTGGCTGTCGACCTTATCCTGCGTGAAATTGCGCTTCAGGTTCAGCGCCTTGGCCAACTCGCCGGTCAGCAGTCCGCAAACGCAAATTCCGAGGTGCAGGAATTCATCCGCACATCACTCGAAGATGTAAAAAACCTCCTGACCACAACCGGTGACGGCCTCGAAACTGTGCGCGCGGGTCTTGACGATTCGCTCCGTGCAGTCGCTTCTGCAGAGCAATTACAGCAAAAAACATCTACACTCCTCAATGGCCAGCTGACGGGAATGATGGCCGCACAAAGCCAGACACAGAGCGGATTGATCCGCTGTCACAATGCTGCAGCACAGGCCCGCTCGAACAGTGAAAAGAGCAAGGCATGGTCGCGGCTCTCGGACTCTGTGCTCAATGATGCAAAGTCACTGGAAGATGACACTCGCACGCTCAGCGAAGTTCTCAACGCATGGACGCAATTCACTTCACAAGCCCAGCAGATACAGGATCACATTCACACAGATTCACACAAAATTCGTGATTCCCTCAATTCTCTGCGCAGGGTGTTCAGCGGAAGTTTCATCACCGTGGAGAGTTTGCGCGACAAGATGTCATTGCTGCAGGACCGCGTCAGCAGCATTGTTCATATCGTCGACGTCATTGATGACATTTCCGAGCAGACGAATTTGCTCGCCCTGAACGCCAGCATCGAAGCCTCCAGAGCCGGAGAACACGGCAAAGGATTTGCGGTGGTCGCAGACGACATACGCAAGCTGGCTGAACGTTCGTCTGCAGCAACACGTGATATGTTCGATCGCATCGAGGCCATTGAAAGCGAAGCCAAACTTGCCATCGACATGCTGAATGGAAGTCATGCCGAGCTCAGCAAAACAAACGGCAACAGCGACGAGGCTGACAAGAAACTTATGCTTCTCCGTGAGCACATCGGACAAATGTCCAGGCTCTACATCGGCATGGAGGATCAACTCTGCACCGCCCGCAATGCGAGTCAATCCACACTCAACCGCAGTCGTATGGTGGCCAAAGGTTCGCGAATCCTGCGCGAGCATTCGTATACTGCCATTGAAGCCTTCGTTCACACAGAAAATCATTTGAGCAGCCTTGCTCACCTTATGCAGTCATTGAACACTGCCCTGCAGAACGAAGTCGGCAGAACAGAGGAGTTGCTGCAGGTTCAGCAGCAGGGAGAAAGTGAAATTGTCCGCTCGGATGATTGGCTGATCCGTGCCTGCGCATCACTGGCAAATGCGCGTGCGGAATTTGATTCGATTTCACTTTTGGTGAGCAATACAGCCAGACAGGCAGCGCTGCCTCAACCAACCTCAATTTCTTATCACCATGAAATTACTGAACAACTTGAACAATGTGCTCAAGAGATTCTAAACCTCGTCGATACCCCCGAGGAACAGCGGCAGGCGGGATAACTTCCGTCCGAAAAGCTGCAGGGAGACGAAGTGTCATGGGTCTGCGTATTGTTGGAAACTCAACAATAGAAAATAACGTCCGCAGGGCAACCGAGGACGCGCAGAACAGCCTCGAGAAATTGTCCTCGGGAGTCGTCTTCACGCGCAGCAACCCAGCACCTGCCGACCGGGCACTCTCGGACACCATGAGCCACAGGCTGCGTGAATTCGCGACTCAGAAACGAACTGCCAATGAGGCCGTAAGTTTGGTTCAGACAGCAGATGCCGCTTTGAACGAAGTCTCGAACATCACCAACCGCCTGCGTGAACTTGCGATGCAAGCAGGCAGCCCGACCCTTTCGGACAAAGAGCGCAAGTTCATTTTTGTGGAATACGAAACCCTGCGCGATGAAATCGACCGGATCGCGAAGACCACTCAATACAACGGCGTCAACTTAATCGCCGATTCGCAGGCAGATGCGGCAAGAAGCGACGCAATGCAATTCCGCATCGGCGCAGCGTCGCGAGCAGAGGGAGACGATGACCCTGGTCTGGTTTCACTCGACGGCTTCAAAGAAATTATCGCGACAGCGGAAAATCTTGGAATTCAGTCACTCAAAACCCTTTTGACGGGCGACGGCATTTCGATTGATGACGTTGAGAGCGTGTTCGGCACGAGCCTTGCCAATGTTGGTGAAACTTTCCTGGAAGCATTGGACAAAGTTTCTGGATTCCGGGCAAGCTTCGGTGCGGTCGGCGCGAGAATGGCAAAAGCAATTGAGGCACTCGACGTGGCCTCTGAAAACTTGCAGGCGTCGCAGAGCCGCATCCG
>JBEDKY010000427.1:0-7217 GCA_041171905.1 Pseudomonadota bacterium | reverse complement strand
ATTCTGAAAAGTTCTCGAGATTTCAAACAGCTGACCGCGTTTGTTGCCATAATTGAGATTGAAGGCGACCTTACGCAACAGTCCGCTCAAAAGGGTGGTCTGCATCAGCGGTTCGTCTTTGATAATCGGATTGAGAAGCGCAACAGGCTCGCCATTCGTATTGATGTGCGCCTGATTTAGCTTCTTCCAATCATCTGCGCGCATGAAGTGAAAGCCTGCGGTCTCGTGATACCCCAAACTGACCAAACGATTTGCAGTATTTTCAAAAAACGAAAGATGCGCATCATCGGGAGCAACCCGACCGGCCGAGGTCATCGGCAACGCGGGCACATGATCGATTCCGACAACGCGGACGATCTCCTCGACCAAATCAGCCGCACCTACGACATCCAGACGTCGCCAGGTCGGAACGATGATTTGAGATGAGTCTCCCGAAGACGAAGTCGTTACGGAGAATCCAAGTGAGCGCAGAATTGCCAGTTGTTCGGAAAAGGGTACGAGCTCAGCGCCGACGCGAGCAGGCAGATCGTCGCTACAGTATTGAATTGTGAAATCCACGTCGGGACGGGTTTTCACCGCATCCAACTGCTTTACGGCATCAGCCGCGTTGGGAAAATAATTTTTAGTTTCCTGCGCAAGTGCAGCGACAGGACGGGCGGCCACTGATCCGCAGTAACTGACGGGTGCTGAGCTACCCGAGGGTTGCAAAGCGTGAATCAGGCCAACCAACTTTTCGGCCGCTTCGCATCGTCTGAAAACATCGATTCCTTTTTCAAATGCGAAACTGCTGTCCGTCTTGCGTCCATGCCTGCGCGACGTCCGCCGGACCAGCACTGGATGAGGGTTCGCAAATTCCAGCACGAGGGTTGATGATTCTTCGGTGACTTTTGATTTCTCACCGCCAATGACTCCGAGCAGCGCCTGCGATGTGGTGGCATCCGCCACCACACAATCGTGGCCGACCAGCACCCGCTCTTTTCCGTCGAGTCCTAGAAAAGCCTCTCCCTCGCGCGCAAAACGCAGCGTCAAATGTCGCTGACCTGAGGCTGACGGGGCGAGCTTGGCCAAGTCGAAGGCATGATTGGGTTGAGCAAAACAAAGTAGGATGAGATTGCCTGCGTCGACCACCGAGTTGATGCTCTTTTGCCCGAGCGATTCAAGACAATTGCGCATCCATCCCGGTGTCGTACTGACGTGCACATTTTCAAGGGCTACGAAAAACGCGGGTGCACCGAGTTCGTTTACGGCAGTGAAAGTACCGAGTTTAGTTTTTACTTCTTGCCGTTCCTGCGCCTCGGACAGCAGTTGTCCGGCGCTGACCGAACTTTTCCAATCAGCTCTCCATGCCTTCAACTCCATGTTACTTTTTTTGACTCGATTGAGTCCCGCGCACAGTTCGCGCGCGGCACCTTCGTGTCCAAGAAGATCCGGACGATTGGGGGTCACGTTCAATTCAAAAATGACATCATCCAATTGCAGTGCCGTGAAGACAGCCTGTCCGAGGCGGGTCTGCAGTTCCGCTTCCGGAAGTCCGCAGGAGGGCTCATGATGCAGTTCCCAAATTCCCGCGCCATCACGAGCCTCATCCACCGGAAGGCCAAGCTCTTCGCGGGAGCAAAGCATTCCCGAACTTTCAACGTCGCGGATTTTTGAAACCTTGATTTCCAACCCGTTGGGCAGAACAGCGCCGGGAAGTGCAACAGCCACAAAAAGGCCCGCACGCGCGTTGGTGGCGCCACAGACAATTTGCCGGACATCGTTTGGTCCCGTCTGTACCTGGCAAACCTGCAACTTGTCGGCCTTCGGATGCCGCTCGGCAGATTTGATTTGCCCGACCACCACATTTTCGAAACCGGCACCAAGCAGGGTCTGAGACTCAACCTCGAACCCCTGCCGGGTGAATATCTCTGCGAACAATTCCAGATCCCAGCGCTGCCAGCAGGGTGACGTCGTTGCACCAGCTCCAGAGCGGACAGGCAGCTGCAGGAAAAGCTGATCAATTAGTTTTAAACTTACAAGCACGAGTTCATCCTCTCATCGCAATGCCAACTGACGGGACAACATCACATCGCCTTCAAACAGCGAACGCAGGTCGGCGATGCCGAACTTACTCATTGCGATGCGATCGACTCCCATACCGAAGGCAAACCCGCTGTAGGTTTTTGAATCAACACCGCAACGATCAAGAACGCGCGTATTGACAAGTCCGCAACCACCCATCTCCAACCAACCAGTGTGCTTGCAGCTGCGACAGCCGGCGCCAAAACACTGCTGGCATTGGACGTCGATTTCCGCACTCGGTTCAGTGAACGGAAAATAACTCGAACGCAAACGTAGTTTCACAGGACGCCCGAACACCTCGGCAAAGAATGCGTCCAGCGTGCTGCGCATGTGCGCAAGCGTAATACCCTTGTCCACCACAAGACATTCAATCTGACGGAAGGTCGGAACATGCGTAAGGTCGAGTTCATTTCGATACGTAAAGCCAGCGCAGGCAACCCGCAGCGGAACTCCGCGCTCAAGCATTGCATGCGCCTGCACACTGCTCGTGTGAGTGCGAAGTACCCATTCGGAAGCGACAAAAAATGTATCCTGCATTTCGCGCGCAGGATGGTCTGCAGGAATATTCAATGCTTCGAAGTTGTAAAAATCGCGTTCCAGCTCGGGACCATCGATCACGGTGAAGCCAAGCCGCTTCAAAGGCTCGAGGAGCTGCTGAACAGCGAGCGAAACCGGATGACGCGAACCTAGCCTGATTTCCGGCAGCGGAAGGGTCAGGTCGATGCGTTCCTCAGCAAGTTTCTTCTCCTCTGCATACAAGCGGCAGGCGGCGACGAACTTCTCAATTTCCGACTCAAGGACAGCCTTCAGCTGGTTGATTTTCGCACCCGCATCCTTGCGCTCTTCGGCGGGATAATTGCGGAGCGCCTTAAGCCAATCCTGCAGCGGCGACTTGCGTCCGGTAAAACGGACACGCACCTCGTCAGCCTGTGCCTCACTGAACGAGCCAACCGGCATACCGACGACGTGCAGACAGCGCGCGCGTTCATCATCAATCAATTTTTGCAACTCCGACAAAGAAGAAGCTGCCGCGGTCTGCGGCAGCTCCAACAGTTCGGAGAGTGAGATGTCTTGCGACAGGGTCATCATCTTACCCTCTGTGATAAAGTTAACCGTTCATACTTCCAAGAAAATCATCGTTTGTTTCGGTGCGCTCAAGACGCTGGATCAAAAACTCCATCGACTCGATCGGGCTCATCGGGTGAATGACCTTGCGCAAAACCCACAGACGGTTGAGCGTCTCTTTGGGCAACAGCAAGTCTTCGCGGCGAGTACCGGACTTGTTGATGTCGATAGCGGGGAACACACGGCGTTCTGCCAGACGGCGGTCCAACACGAGTTCCATATTGCCCGTACCCTTGAATTCTTCAAAGATCACTTCGTCCATACGGCTTCCGGTTTCAATCAACGCCGTTGCGATGATCGTCAGGCTGCCGCCCTCTTCCACGTTACGCGCTGCACCGAAGAACCGCTTTGGTTTGTGCAGAGCGTTGGCATCCACACCACCAGTGAGGATTTTTCCGCTCGGTGGAACGACGGAGTTGTACGCGCGCGCCAGACGAGTGATCGAGTCCAGCAGGATGACGACGTCTTTTTTGTGCTCGACCAGACGCTTCGCCTTTTCAATCACCATTTCGGCAACCTGAACATGGCGCGACGCCGGCTCATCGAACGTACTCGAGACAACTTCTCCCTTCACGGTGCGTTCCATTTCGGTCACTTCTTCAGGACGCTCGTCGATCAGAAGAACGATAAGAACAACTTCGGGATGATTGTGCGCGATCGCAGTCGCAATATTTTGCAGGAGAACTGTTTTACCCGTGCGCGGAGGAGCAACGATCAGCGAGCGTTGACCTTTGCCGATAGGCGACATGAGGTCGATTGTGCGCGTGCTGAGGACTTCCGGATGGTATTCAAGCTTGAGACGCTCATTGGGGTGAATCGTCGTCAAGTTGTCAAACAGAATCTTCTCGCCGGTCAAATCTGGCGGCTCGAGGTTGACCGATTCAACCTTCAACAATGCAAAGTAACGTTCGTTGTCTTTTGGAGGACGAATCTGTCCGGAAACCGTATCGCCCGTGCGCAAATTGAACCGTCTAATCTGCGACGGCGACACATAAATATCATCAGGACCGGGCAGGTAGTTGTAGTCAGGAGCGCGCAGAAAGCCAAAGCCATCTGGCAGAGTCTCAAGCACACCTTCCGAGTAAACAACACCGTTGCGTGCAGCCTGCGCACCCAACAGCGCGAATACCAAATCCTGCTTACGCAGGTTTGCGGCGCCCTCGATACCCATCTCCAGTGCCATCTGCACCAGATCCCTGATGTGCTTTTCTTTGAGTTCCTTGAGATTCATTACAGGAACATTTGCGTTGAACTCGGGCTCTTTCTCTTCGACGACAGGCATTTGCTGTTTGTCTTGCCGTTTGAAGTTGGGATTGAAATTTCCGCCGCCCTGGCGTTGTTGGAATCCACCACCCTGTCCGTGCGGACGGCCCATGTGACCGCCGCCTCCGTGGTTCGGTCTGCGGAATTGAGGTTGTCCCTGCGGACCACCTTGCTGGCTTTGCGGACCGCCGTGACCGCCGGAATGCGGCTGTGCAGTTGGCGTCGGTGCATTTGGGTTGGGACCAGCAGCCTCGCGCGGGGCCTGGGTCGGCATTGAAATTGCGTCCCGCGGAGCGGCTACCGGAGCACCCTGAACAGGCTCTCTTGGACCCGTCGGCGCGGATTCTGCTGCGGGTGCACCCATGGGTGGCATACCTTCACGACGGGGCATAAACCCCCGACGATCATCGCGCTTGGGCGGTACAAAGGTCGTCACTGGCCGATTGTCAGCGTCGCCCGCCACATCTGGGCCGGATGCCGATGCCGGCTCCGAACCTGCCGATTCCCCAGCTGATTCATCTTTTCGGACGAATCGGCGGGTCGAACGTTTGCGGGATGCGGTGGAATCGTCAACACTCAAGTCTTCTAAAGGCTTGGTATCATCAGCCATGTAGGATTTCCGAATAATAAAGGGGAGTTAATTCTGAGGCGGCCAAAGCACGAAGCGGCTTTGGAGCAAAACGGATGTTCAACCCAATGAACACGTTGATAGTCCTAGACCACGCCCCTCGAACTTGCAACCGTGTTTTTTATTATGCCTCAAATTTCTGCAGCAAGCGCCGATGCCTCTACGAACCAAAAGACGGCGACTCTCCGGCAAAGGAGTTGTCTCTCTTTGGCGAGGAGATTCGATGGGGAACGTCGATTCGAACGGGCAAACCAAGACCCAACGGCGCACCGGCACTCAGCTGGGCTTGTCTGTTGAGGATCGGTTCAGGTTTACGATCGTCGTGAGTTTTATCGCGCTCAGCCTGATAGGTTTGGGTGGCATGTTCTACATGTCCGACCTGCAAGCGAAAAGATTTCAATCGGAGGCCGCCACACTTGCGGTGACACGCTGGTCCGGCACATTTCAGGTTGGGATCGAGCAACTGATTGCGCCCAAACAACAGGAGTCGGAAGAAATAGTTCCTGCCATTCTTGAATCTAACCGACTTGTTCCGCGTTCGCAGTTGCCTGAGCACCTCGGTAAGTCTGAATTCGCCTTCACGTCTTCAAGCTCAGGTGATCCACTGTGGGTGATCAATAAACACCCCTTGATCGACAAAAACACATCAGTGATCCTTGCCGAACGTGAATATCCCGAGCTCAAAATTGCCCGCGAGGCATTTGTGTTTCAGCGCTGGCTTGCGACTGCATTGCTGGTCATACTGATGATTGCCTGCACAGTTTTTTTCTCGTTCGGAAAATATTACATTTTCAAACCTCTGCACTTGCTGCGGGACGCGCTTCTCAGCAGACGAATGACAGAAGCTGCCCGAGTCAAACAGCTGCACAACTCAAAAGTCACAATCGAGCGACTCGAGGAACACTCGCGCTTTCCTCTTGAGCAGTTTGAGGGTGATGAGTTCGGTCAGATTGCGTTCATCCTCGAGGATGAAGATCGCAGACAAAAATCAATGCGCGACAGCTGGCTCAAGTCGTTCAATACAATCAACGAACCCATCGCGGTGTTCGGACAAAATGCCAGACTCAAGCACATCAACGAGGCAATGGAACAGTTCCTCGACGAAATCGGTCTTGACCCCGAACTTGTCAGGAACCTTCCCGCGGGCGCATTTCTGAACTCGTATCTGCAGCTGGAAGAAGAGAGTTCTGCAAAACTTTGCAAAGTTCTCAGCCAGAAGCTTCCCAAAGTTCAGGCTGCGGCGTGTACGGTGGAGTTGCCCGAAGGAAAACGCTCATTCCGCTATTCCGTCTCGACAATCATCAACCACGGCGAAAGATTTGCAGTTTTTTCGCTAATCCGCGAACAGATACTCGGACAAAGCCACAATTTCGAGGACGTCATTCTTGAGCAGGCCAACAGCCAACTAAAGGTCATTCATCGCCTGCAGCAGTCGGCGCGTGAGATGTCCGACCAAAAGGCAGACACCGTGCTCCACCTTTGCGAAACGTTGGTAGACAACATTCACAGCCTTCTCGAAATTTCCAACGCCTCAAACCCCTCACTTGCGACACACAAAGTTGAGTTCAACGTCTTTCATTTTTTCCGGGAGATTCAGGAATCAATTGAGAGCGCCCTAAAGGTCTCGGTGGAGATGGAAAAATCATTGCCGACGTTTATTGTCGGCGATCCGACACATCTGCGCCAATTCCTCAAAGGAATTTTTCAATCGTTCCACGAAACGAATTCGGTTGAGTCGATTTTGATGAATATAGGCTATAACACGACCGAAAAAAAGCTGATCATTTCAGTGCTTTCACCCGATGGCAATCCGGTCTTGCGTGACCCGTCGCTACAGCTCTACCTCGCCCACTATTCACCTTTTCTGTCATTGAGCAGTTTTCCAGAAGACGATCTCCATGCGGACGAGTTCATACGGGTGCAAATCGTCGCACAGGCGGGTATTAACAGAATCGAGACTCTGGAACTGGATCTTTCGAACAGACAACTCCCCAACTCGCTCATCATCGTCTCAGACGAGATACTTCCCAGTGAGGCACGTGAGGTCTTGGAATCTTCCCAACATGTCAATTGTGAATGGCTGACTCCCGGTGAAGCTCTCGAGAGGAAATTCTCGAGCAGCGGCGAGTGTATGCTTTTG
>JBEDKY010000426.1:0-3319 GCA_041171905.1 Pseudomonadota bacterium | reverse complement strand
AGCCGCACCTGTGAAATTTCACTGTCGAAATCGGGAATTAATTTTGAATCTATTTACGTCGCGCTGGAAACAGCTTCGCGAACTTCACTCTCGGGTTGAGCCCTGTTGCGCAGGAGCAAAGGAATCATCGCCATTCCAGGCAGCGCAACCAAAGTGCAAATGACGAAGAACCACGTGTAACCTGTGCTCTGTGCAACGGCTCCGGCAGGAGCAGCGACTATCACGCGCGGAATGCCCATGAAGCTCGAAAGAAGGGCGTATTGTGTTGCCGTATAGCGGATGTTTGTCAACGATGCCATGAACGCCGTGAAGGCAGCAGTTCCCAATCCGCTCGAGAGGTTTTCAAAACCAATCACAAGACCCAACAGCGTTAGGTTGTGCTCGTTGACGCTCAAAATAGAGAAGCCCAGCGTGGAAATCATTTGCAGAATTCCAAAAATCCACAGCGAACGCATCAGGCTGAGCTTGAGCATCATGATTCCACCAAGGATACCTCCTCCGATGGTTGCCCAAAAACCGATGCCTTTGACGATGAGTGCAATTTCACTCTTTGTATATTTGAGATCCAGATAGAGCGGCATCGTCATGTTGGAGGCGACCTGATCACCAACCTTGTAAAAGAAGATGAACAGCAGACAGATGATCGCACCGTCGCGCTTGAAGTAATCGACAAGTGGCGCAATCACAGCTTCCTTCATGCTCGGACGAGTGACGACGACTTCTTTGGGTTCAAAGGCAAAGAGCGTCACTGCACAGCCCGCGGCCATGACGGCTCCCATACTCAGATAGACCTGCCCCCAACTCAGGATGTCGGCAAGTGCAAGTGCTCCTGCGCCCGAGATGAGCATTCCCACGCGGTATCCCGAAACATAGAGCGAGCTGCCAAGACCCAATTCATCTTCGCTCATGGACTCGCGGCGGTAGGCGTCGATGACGATGTCCTGCGAGGCGCTGAAGAATGACATCACCAGAGCAGCAAACGAGATGACTAAAAATTTACTTTCTGATTCGACAGCGTCCAACCGTGACATGACGACAAGAACCAAAGCGCAGAGCAGCTGGGTTGTCAGCAGCCAGCCGCGCCTGCGGCCGAGAAATGGCAGGCGAAGCTGGTCGAAAAGAGGCGACCAGAGAAACTTGAGGGTGTAGGGAAGTCCAACGAGACTGAGCGCACCGAGAGTGGTCAGATTTGCACCGCTGTTCTTGAGCCAGGCCTGCAGAGTCGAGCCGGTGAGCAAGAGCGGCAGACCGCCGGTCAGACCCATGCCAAAGGCAATCAACATCCGTCGGGAAAAGATGCGCGAGAGAAAAGATGCACTCATGGGACCTCCTCAGCCGGCGACTGGTCGTCAGCGCTGTGTGTAGGCACGTGTCTCGTAGGAACCTTTGGTGGCTGGAGCTGAATTGAAAACTGAATTTTCATGGGCCAAGGCAGCTGTGCGCTTGAGCGACTCGAAAACCTTCAGTACTACTGGTTCGCTGACTTCGGCAGTTTCGAGCTCCACAAAACACTGCAGGCAAATATCTTCATAACTGAAATTTTTGACGCCCTCGCGGTTGAGAAGCAGCTGTACATAACGAATTGTCCGGTCGATGAGCTTAAAGTTGCTCGGGCGCACGCAGGTCATCACGTTGCCGTGATAGCGACCAAGCCGGCCCATGACCAATGTGGAATGCATATTCAGAAGCATTTTCAGCATGAGATGTTCGTTGAGCAACGACAGGCCCTGCTGCGGGAAAGCAGCCGACAAATTTTCGAATTCGAACTCAACGCCGCGCTGTGAGCGGAAAATCCGGAAGCTCTTTTGCACAACGTTCGCTCTGACAGAGTGCCGCCATGCAGGAAGCGTCGATGAAAAGTCATATCCCTCAAGACGTGCCGGTCCGCCGATTGTGTTGTAGTCCGTCCAGCCGACGAGCGGTCGTGGCGCTCTTTTCAAAAGATGATTCCACGCGGAATCGGCAGTCTGTGTCGAGGGAATACAAAGGTAACAAAGGCTCGCGGGAGCTCCCTGATCGGCACGATTCTCGAATGCGGCAAGGCTGAATGTTGGAGAGCGTTCGGTCGTGTCGGTGATGACCGTGATGCCGTATTCGTCGGTGGAATAAATCAACGTTTCATTTCTTTTATAGGACTCGCTTTCCGCAATGATAAAGGGAGCCAGCTGTGCGACATCGAGGGCCCCTTGATGCTCCAGCAGTGCTTCGATGGATTCTTCGATGGAGTCGAAGGATGGATGCGGCTTGAGCGTCTCAAAAAGTGCCGTTCCGGCTGCGAGCATCAATACAGTGCTTGCCTGCATGCGTGTGCTTCCCGAGATTGCCATCGGGCCTACAGTCAAGTTCAGTTTGTTGAGTCTGGGATTGTAGATTGCCTTTTGGCAGCGCTCGAGTTTTTCAACCAGCATGTCTTCGGGATTGCAGAACAGGAACCAGTGGTTTTGCCCCGACAACTCAGGAGCACGCAAAGCGGCGCCAATAACGTAGGGAGTCTCTCCACCTTCAGTGGAGGCCACAAGCAGGTCGCCCTGTTCAAAGCCAGCCTCATCGAGCATGCGCGCGCCGAATTCGGGATGGTCCTCAAAATTCTCGATCGACCGCACCAATGCAACGTCGCCGCCGGCCATCAGCGAGCGGACTCTGTCCGACCAAGGATGATTCTCTCCGAGCTGCTCCCTCCAAAGGACTTCAAGACTAAGGGAAAGTCGACCGGTGGCGCCGCAGCCGACAAAATAAATCCGCTTGCCGTTGTTGAGCGTCTGCTGCATTGCAAGTGCCAATTTGAGAATTTCGCCGGCTCGTTTGAGTGTGAGCCGCAACGCGTCGCAGTCGACTTCACGCATCACTCTCAGTGCGTGCGGAAGGTTGTTGTGTGCCCAATCGGATAAACTCAAAGTTTTGGGATGCTGCGATTCGGTCGGAAGATCGCCCAGCCTGAACTGTGGGGCGATGGCAAGAAAATCATCTGCTTTTTGCTTTGCGTTCAGAACGAGTTGCTGTTGCTGATTTGCTTTCATTTTGTTCCAACCACTCCTTCAGCGAGCTGTCGATGTTTGCACCCAGCTGATTGATCCGTTTCGTGTAGCACAGCGTATTGTCGAAACACGGTATCACACGTTCGCCACTCAGGCGCTCGGTGTCGGTGAACCGGCTGCCGAGGCTTGAATTCAGAACTACAATATACTCGCGCTCGAAGCCGCGCTCCGACAATCCTTTGACCAATCCTGCGTGACTTCCTGAAACTGAGGTCAAGCCTGTTTTCGAGGCAAACGTCACTTCTGCCTTCTTTTGGCATTCGGCGATCTGTTTGCTGAAATTA
>JBEDKY010000425.1:0-2610 GCA_041171905.1 Pseudomonadota bacterium | reverse complement strand
GCAGGTTTTCAGAGTCCGCATTTCACCTTGGATTCTTCACAACCAAAACTGTTTTCGGTCTGGCATTTCTGAATCACCAATGCGCGGGACTCTGTCTCAGAGGACGACTTTGCGGAAAAAGTTTTTTTGAAACTGTCTGTGAGCATGCAGGTCCACATTTGCTGATTTGTATCCGGATCCTTGGGCTTCGTGCTCTTGGAAAGTTGGAACACCTGCTCCTGCAGCTGCACTACAGCCATCTCAAGCCGATAAACTCTTCGATACAGTTCTTTGATTTGCTGCGCATTCAGCTTTGTGTAGTCGGATTTTCTTCTATCCTGCATGTCTGGAATGCGGTCTGATGCATCATCGATTTCAATTCGTATGATCTCTGTCTGTGTTATTTTTCTTTTTTCGCCTTCGGCATGTCCGACAACCGGAAAAAACGTCAGCGAATAGAAGAGTACGTGAATCTTTCTCATGCAGCCTCCAAAACAGGTTGCTGCAACGTTATCCCTGTCAGTTGACAGTGGCAACAGGTGCGGAGTTGATTGACTGGGTGTACTTGAGACTAGAAAAGATGGGGTGGCTGACGGGATTTGAACCCGCGCATGATGGAATCACAATCCATTGTCTTAACCGCTTGACTACAGCCACCACGACGGTTGGCGAGGCTTTAACCAGTCAGGCCCCATTAGTCAAGACCTCTCTGCTTGCCCGACCCTCTGAAATCAGGCATGAACTCCAGACGTTTTTCAGGACTTTGAGTACTTAAGATGTCGATGCCGCGCCTACACGGGAGTCCTGCCCGAGCGCGGCCGGACGGAGGGTCTGACAGGTGGCTGCAACTTCGGCTTTTCATTCTGCAACGGGAACAAGCGGACAATCCAAAACAAAACGCAAGGTTTCGCTCTACGGAGTCGGAATAGTTTCTCCCGGCGCCGCCAACTTGCGGGAATTCCTTGCGTTGGTTCAGGAAGGCAAACCTGCCCTCAGCCCCATCGAAGAACTCCAAGGCGCGTTCCTCGTCGGTAAGCCGAAATTTGATTTTGAAGTTTACCGCGACTGGATCACGCAGAGGCACGCCCCCAACAAATTCTCACAACTTTCAGACAAAGGGCTTTCACATGTGCGCATGGCAATCGGGACATCGATTGACGCGCTGGAAAGCAACCCTGGCCTCGAGCAGGCGCTCAAGAAGATCGATCCACGGGTTTACGTCTGCTACGGCAGCGGATTTGGCGACATTCAAGCCTATTTCAACGGCCACGATGAGTACAAAGCCGCCGAGCGCGCATGGCACAAGTTTTGGGCGCACCCGGAACGCTGCAAACCGCTGGCACAACATATCAACGGCACGCGTGTCGATGCCGAGGCGCCCGTTTCACCGACCACTCTCGAAATCGACAGCCCAGAGCGCGCAGCCGCATGGGAATTGTGGAATGCATATTGGTGCAGGAAATCAGACGGCCTGCAGGATTATCTACGCGAGTTCAACGAAATGGAGTCGATTACCATCGGCGCCGACGTTGCCAACGACAAACTGAACGTCATCCGAGCCAAAGCGAAAGCAAAGAAAGCACTTCAAGATAAGTGGAAACATCCGCTGCCACCTTGGGAAGCGGTGAACGCCAACATGCTGTGGAACCTTCCCAACGCGCCAGCTGCACAGGTATCGATGCTGCATGGAATTCACGGTGTTTCGTTTGCCTCGATTGGTGCATGTGCGACCTTCGGATTGGTACTGCGGCAGGCTGTCGACGGCATCCGCTGCGGCGATTACGACGCGGCCATCATTGGTACGACGGACCTTGCCCCGCCGCCCGAACTCGTTGCCGGCTTTAATGCGGCAAAAGTCCTTGCCGCTGGCTGTGATGTCGGCGTGCCGCTGTGCAACTTGCGCGGAACACACGTGGCCGGAGGTGCTTGCACCTGGATTCTGGCCGCCGACGACGTGATGGAGAAACTCGGACAAAAATCATTGGGCGTTGAAATCATGGGTGTTGGCCTCAGCTCCGATGCTGAGCACATCATCACGCCCTCGATGGAAGGACCTAAGCTCTGTATCCGCGATGCGTTTGCCCAAGCCGGCATTTCTCCACAGGATGTCCACACGTGGGACATGCACGCCACAGGTACGCCAGGGGACTGGTCTGAGTTCAAGCTCATCGACAATCTGCCTGCATCAACGGTTGTCACGGCCCGCAAAGGAATTTTCGGACACGGCATGTCCACCTGCGGGGGCTGGGAGCTCACTGCTCAACTTCTGACAACCCGTAAAAACGGCAAAACCTATACTCTCACTGGTTCCGGAATTGCAGCTGACCGCGTGCATCCGAGCATCCGCGAAGTGGGTCGCCAGCTGGCCACAGACAAGCCAGTGACATTGGAGGCGCCAAACGGACTGATTTGCGGCAAGCTGAGCATGGGGATTGGTGGGATCTCATCATGCGTACTCTCGAAGATTCAATAAATACAGAACCTTCAACTGCCAGCGGCTTTCTGGACAGGATGCAGCTTTTTTATGAGCTGTTCCCCTACCCGAACAGGCCGTTTTTTTTGCGGCCTGATCCCGAGGGCAGCATCGAATCCCATGCGGGTTTTGCCAGAATTCTTGCTGAAAAAGGTTCT
>JBEDKY010000424.1:0-4245 GCA_041171905.1 Pseudomonadota bacterium | reverse complement strand
CTCTGCTTCAGCAGCCAGCAACTGTTCCAATCTGTGCTGCTGTCTTCTTCCTGCCGGCCGTGTTGTTCGGAGCGCTTGAATTCAACACGTAGGCTTTGCTCTCTGAGGGGAAGAGCAATGGCCGGATGGCCGTCGACTGCGGAATGCTCGCCAATCAGAATCACCTTACCGCAGGCTGCTCCCTCCGCTCCGTGAGGAGCAAGAAAGACGCGCTTTTTTCCTTGTCCGGATGACACGTCGAGTTGCTTCATTTCGAGAGAAACTCCGCAGCCTCTGCAAGGCTAAGCTCTTTGAGCAGCTCAACCTGTGCCCCTGTCTGAAAAGAGTTGAGCGATGCCTTGATGAGTTGATCGATTCCAGTGACCAAATGATTTGGCGTCCGACCCAGCGGCAACAAAACCCGTGCCGAAGAAAACGAAGGATCGGCCGACAATTGGCGAAACACGCTGCCAAGCTCGCGAGCGGACTTGCCGTCGTAAAGCAGATGCGGATTCGCACCGGCATCGAGAGTCCAAAACATCGGCAGTTGTTTTTCGTTTCTGTGCCGGACAAACAAAGCTATCGCCCGTGCCGTCTGTGAGTTCATATAGCGAAGAGGTGTGGCACCCGTACCCATCACCGCATGCATCTCAAAAGCGTCACATTCAGTGAGCTCCGCCAGACAAGAAAAATCTCCCTGACGCAGTGCATCGAGCATGCGGGCAAAACGGAACGGATATTGAGCCAGTCGAATTTCCTGCAACAAGCTTGTCTGAGCGAGCTCGTGTCCCGCCGAGCTGTCGGTTTTCTTTTCTCCGGAGTCGAGCACAAGTACACAGTGCCTGAGGTCTGCAAAACGCGGATTGGCTTCACAGGCATGAGTCTTTGTGAGTGGTTCAGGGCTTGCCGTTGAATGCTCTCCGGTGCTCAGGTGCCATGCGACAAATTGATTTTCATCGGCTGCAGACGCTGCTTGCGAAAGAGCCGATCGAGTTGCGGAACCACTGCCCAGTCTTGCCCACTCGGTTTGCCAAATCTGGAGTTCTTCGTCCGAGAAAAATCGCTGCAGGTTGAGAAGGTCAGCAATCGCCCCGACCAATGCCGCATAGCCAGCAGCACTCGAGGCGACTCCGCAGGCTGTCGGAAAATTGTTTCTGCTCTTTACCCGCAACGAAATGTCGTTACCGAATGGCGCCAGCAGATGCCGGAGAAATTGTTCCATTTTGGCAGGCAAAGGAGTTTCTTTTCCGTTGAGCTCGAGCAAAAAGGCGGGACGGTTCTCAGTGTTCGGCAACGAATTCGCCTGCAGCGGAAAAAATCGCCCGCAGACCTGCACTTCAGTAAATGCTCGAAATGAACCGAGCGTCATGCTGATGCTCGAATTGACGGGAATTTGCTTTCGTCCGGCTTGCTTTCCCCAATATTTCAACAAAGCGATGTTGCTGGGTGCAGATGCATAGCCGCAATCGCCCCCTTGCAGCGTGAGGCGCCCTTCCCGACGCGCCTGCATCAGTCGCTCTGCGAGCGCACGCAAACGCGGATTCTCATCAAAAAGAGTCGGGTTCACTGTTCAGGCTCCTTCCGCAAAAGCAAAACACACCGCCGGCGATTTTGCGCCGGTCAAAAGAATAATGTCGTCGATTTGATCACGCGATGCCATGACCCAAAGGCAATCACCGTGTCCGGCCCCCATTGTTTTCCATGCAATCTGTTGCGCATCGAAGGCATCGGTCAATGCCTTGAGGTCGCGCGTCGCGGGGAGCAGGCCATGTCGGCGTGCCCAGTGCGACGACTCACGGCACAGCTCGGCAGCCTGAGCAGCCGAAGGATTGTCGATAAACCGCTGCGCCCATTCCGACTGTTTTTCGTAGAACTCGTCAGGTCTTTCTGTCTGCGAATTCAAAACGGCGCGGGTGTCGGAGCGGATACCCGTTTGTACGAAGCATCCGAGCTGCACAATGTCTTCTCGTAACATGCGGATTGGAGATATCGCCGGTTGCAAATTCCGACGGCTCGTGTCGGTGTTTAAAAAATGCAGCAGAGCGTCGTCCTGTGGCTGCTCGCGCGCGGTCGACCAACTCTGCACGGCAATATCGTATCCGCTGCCCTTGCCCTGCAGAAGAATCAATGCGCGATAAATTCTTTGCCAGTAATCGGGAGTGAGAGCGGTGCTGCCGCTCAAATGCGACAGAGCGAGCTGAAAAGCGCTCAACAATGCCGAAGAGCTCCCAAAGCCAAGCGCAGGCGAAAAAGACTGCAAGACTCTGACGAACAATTGTTTGTCATTCAAAAAATCAGCGAACCCGTTCAGGTAACAGGCGAGGTTTCTGGTTTCTGATTCACCCTGCGAGCCTGCCGTGTGCTCAATCTCCGACACAGCAAGCCGCACAGGCTGAGCAAAAAAATCGCTCTGTAATTCACAAAAGGAAATGTCAGACTTCACGCCACTGGCAAGTGAGAATTCAAGAGTCATGCAGAATCTGGAAAAAACAAAAACCGCCGCCGGCCCACCGCGCAGCACGCCATATTCGCCAAACAGCATGGCCTTGGCCGGCACGCTGAGGACGAGCTTCTGCGAAAGGTTGTGCTCAGTCTGACTTGGAAGATGCATGTCCGCGCGCCACAGCAGCGAGTGATGGCAAATGATCATAGCGACGCATCATCTCGATATTCTTCTCGTGCAGCGCCATGTGACCGCGCTGGATTCCCTCACAGGCAAGCGCGCGAAGTGCCGACAGGTTTTGCGCCAGCCCAACGCTGGCAATAATTCCCGACAAATCGCCTGCCGCCGGGTGGCCCAGCAATGCAAGTGAGGACTGCACCGCCGGATGCAGGCGCGTCACGCCGCCAACGGTTCCCACGGCAACCGGGACAGTGATTTCACCTTGTAAATGACCATCTGCAGTCACAGACCAGCGGGTGAGCGGCTTGTAGACTCCGGTGATCGCCGCAAAGGCGTGTGCTCCAGCCTCGACAGCACGCCAGTCGTTGCCAGTTGCGATCACCACGGGATCAATTCCGTTCATGACTCCCTTGTTGTGAGTTGCCGCACGATAGGGATCCAAATCTGCAAATTCCCACGCCGAAACAATTCTTGAAACTGCTTCATCACCGCTGAATCCACACAGCTCCAACGCCGAACGATCGACTTCGCAGCGAACGCGCGTCAGTCGGTGGACAGTCAGGTTGGTGAGAATCTTGAGGCCAACAACGCAGCGCAGCGAAGTTGGCAACCAACGACCGATATCCTCAGCTATCGTGTTGACGATATTGGCACCCATCGCTTCGCGGGTATCGACGTGAATGTGAATCACAAACATTCCGGCGCGCGGCAGAACCCGCAACTCAACACCGGTTGCTCCACCACCGCGGGCAAGCAGGCGCGGATGACATGCGTTGGCGCGTTCAATCAGTTCAGGACGGACGCGTTCGAACCACACAGGAACCTGCGCGGCATCCTGCGCATCTACTGTCAGCTGAACCTGGCTGGTTGCGATTGTTTTGGTGGGTGTCGTGAAAAATCCGCCGCGTGTGCGCGCCAGCTTGGCTCCGTGGCTCGCTGCTGCGACAACGCTCGACTCCTCAACCGCCATGGGAATGAGAGTTTCGCAACCGTCGATGAGAAAGTTGCTGGCAATGCCCAGCGGCAGCGAAAAACAACCAACGCTGTTTTCAATAAAATTGTCTGCCAGATCGTTTGTCATTTGTGTTTGTGAAGAGAACACAGCGGCCATTTGATCAGTGAGAAAACCACGCTCGACAAGGGCATCCAGACGCTGTGCCGCCGTCATGCGGGCGAATCCAGGTATGCGGCTGGAGCGCTTGTCGTTCCTTTGCGCGGCGGATTCATCACCGGCTCCGCAGGATGCTCCTTCAACACTCGGCTTTTTCTTAGACAAAACGACATTGACGTCAGTCGTGGTCATTTTCAGGTCCTCTTTCTCAAACGAGTGGACAATTCATCGATGCGTCTCGCCCCGCTGCAGAACATCGCTATCTCAAGTGAGCGGGCGAAAAACTCAATTTCATCGTGCAATGCCTGTTCGGCACTTTGACCCTGCGAAGGATTGACGACGGCACGGAAGAACGGCAGCCCGACGCCGCACATATGCGCTCCCATAGCCAACATCAGCGCAACCTGGGCGCCGTCGCGTATTCCGCCGGTTGCAACCAGATGCTTTTCGGGAACAATACCGAACGCCTTCAGAACCGGCGCGCATTCGGCAACCGACTCTGCAGTTGATAGTCCCCAATGACGGAAAAGTT
>JBEDKY010000423.1:0-2828 GCA_041171905.1 Pseudomonadota bacterium | reverse complement strand
ATTACGTGCCGTCGCCAGCAAACGCTCCTCAGAATTTATGACTACCGGAGACTTTGTAAATTCTGATTCGAGTGATGCAACCGCGCCACAAATCACACCGGTAAGCAATGCAGACGGAACGCCGTGGCCTGTGACGTCGCCGATGTAGACGTAAACCACCCCTGTGCGTTCGTCGCATGAATGCCAGAACCAGTCGCCTCCAACTCGCTCTGCAACCCGATAGTATGTCGCTAACTCATATCCGACTGACTTCATGCTCGGTGGCAGCAGGGTCGACTGAACTGCCACTGCAGCCGACATTTCAGCATCAAGAACTGCTCTTTCGCGTGCATTTTCAAGCGCAATTTTCTGCGCAGCTTCTTTTTCGAGACGGATGGTATTGATTTTGTCCCCGAGTGCAATCGACAACAGGACAACCTCAATTGCAGAGCCGAGCAACGGACCATTGAGGGACAAAAAGGTGTGGTTGAGAAGCCCGAATTGTCCGGCGCAGAAAACCAGACCAGCAACAATCAAAACCGCCCAAGCAAGAATAAAAAGACGAGCCGAGCGAATTCCATCGCGAGCTTGGGGAATCGCACTGCTCATCACCAACGCGAGAGCTGCGACCTGAAAAATGAACCCGATTGTGATGTGCCAGACGTTGAACAAAAAAAACGAAAGCGAAAAGTGAACAACAAGAACCACACACAATGCACGAAGCAATTTTGCAACGCGGGGATGGTTCTGTTTGATTTGAAGAAACTGATAGGCAAACAGGACAGTGAAAAGGAGGCCAAGCGGCGCGCTGGCAGGAAGCTGCCGTTGTGCAAAGGTTGTAGCTTCGGGCCACAAGAAGAAATTGGTCGCACCCATGAGACCAGCGAAACAAAAACCGTGAAAGAAGACAATCGCGCCCACGTACCACAAATACACAGTTTCGCGCACTACAAAAAACAAACTCAAATTGTAGAGCGCCATCACCGCAATAACGCCAAAATACAATCCGAAGACAAGATACTCCAGACGCTGATGATAATTGAATGCAACTTCCGAGCGCAGCGTAGGAACAAATGACTGCTGAACTCCCTGAGCAGAAATGAAAAATTCAGAAACTCTGCCTGATCCGGGCGACAGACGGAAGGTAATGTCCCTGTCGGAGACACTTTCCTCCGCGCCTGCAACGACAACACCAGACCGCCCTGCTTCACGAAGACTACCAGCTTGACTTTCATAGAGACTCGCACGATCGACCAGCGGATTTCCAAGACTGATAAACGCACCGTGCTTTTTTATGAGATCAGAATCAACGCGCAAGCGAATCCAAAAGGTTCCATGCGCAAAGCCCAAATTTGGTGCGCGCGAAGTCGATTGACGAAATTGTGCCGAATGCGAGATTTTAATTTTGGATGACGTGATAGCAGAAGCGGAATCGAAAAAATATTCCATGCAGGTCCCGACTTGCGCAGCATCCCCAGACCAAGATTGAATGACTCCATTGCCGCAGTTAAAATCAGCAAATGCCTCTCGCGCCGTTTGTGCAAACAGCATCAACAGCGCGACCAGACATTTGAACCAAAAACGCATGAAAGTATCCCTGCCTTCTGTGGGAAGTATCGGCAGGAAACCCCTCATATCAAAGAAAAAGCCATCAAAAACCTGCGACGTAGGCAAAAAGAATGTCTGCTCCGGCAAGGATGTTTGATGTTGCTGATTTGAATGAGGATTAACTCGTGACAGCAGGTCACCGAGCGCGGCTCGCGACAACGTTGAACGGCTTTTTCAGCAAGCAAAAGCACTTTTTGCCGGGTCATCCGCTCGTTTGCAGGCAAGGCGGGGAAATTAAGCCAAGAACCCAGAAGACAAAGAAAACCGAGCCGGAAAGTAGAGAACGACCGATGGGCAGGCAAACCAAGATCCGGCAAAAACCCCCTGAATTGGCTCAACACCAAAAAGAAAACAATATTCTCAGATCATTAGATAAGACAAAACACGTGCCGCTTTCTTTGCGAACCATTCCGTTTTGGCCTTGCTGTCCATCAACTGACCGACAGCTTGAAGCACAGTCTTTTCGCGGACCACCGACTGACAGCTGAGCAGAATATCGCATCCTGCTTCCAATGCATCACAGGAAGCCTGCCGCAGAAATGAGTCATCCGAGACATCAACTGAATTCTGTCCTTCGTCGACGATCGCGGCAGTGACTTTTTTAGCAACTCCGTAGAAGTCCGAGATCGCGTTCATGCGCAAATCGTCAGAAAGTATGAGACCTTCGAAGCCCAATTCGCCGCGCAGGTAATTTTCCAGAATCAACGGACTCAGCGTTGCCGGCCGACTTGGATCTAGAGTCTGACAGATCACGTGAGCGGTCATGATCATCGGAATCTTGGAGTGTTTGATTAGATGCTTGAAAGGCAACCACTCTCGTTCTCGCAACGTTGCCAATTCAACATCGGTGGTGGCAAAGCCTTTGTGCGAATCGCTTTCAGTGTGTCCGTGTCCAGGAAAATGCTTGGCACAACTCAACAAACCAGCGCGACTCAGCTCATCGCAGACGATAGCCGCACAGCGGGCAACGGTTTGTGCGTCCGAGGAAAAAGCCCGATCTCCGATAGCTGGATTTTCGGGACGCGTCAGCACATCGGCAACAGGAGCCAAAAGACAATTGATACCCAAAGCTCGCGCAGCTCCGGCCTGCAACAAAACTTGTGAACGAAGATCAACCTCGCGTTCGGGCGCAGAAAAAGCACCGGCGGGTTCGATGCGCGGAAACGGGGCAGGCATCCTGTAAACACGACCGCCTTCTTCGTCGATGGCGATCACAGCCCCGTTGGGCTGATGATCGGCAC
>JBEDKY010000422.1:0-5947 GCA_041171905.1 Pseudomonadota bacterium | reverse complement strand
TTCGCATTCACTTGCCAACGGTCCGGTCATCCCGAATTGGGCAATTGTTGGAGCGACAGTAAAGAGAGACACGCCGTGGCCAGTCGCCTGCGCGTCGACGATCACACGGTCAAAGCGAGTGCCGCGAATTTCTTCCGACAGGCAGATCAACCAGAAGAGCCGACCGAGAAAAAACAGTTCCTGTACCCCGGGGGCTGCATGGATCAGACGCTGCACATGTTTGTTTTCGATGACCAGATTGTAGAGCAAACGCATTTTCAGATGGTCGATAAAATACTCGCGGATTGCCTCGTCAGGCGAGAAGTTCATCGTCCACAAATTTTCTGCGATGGGCTCGGAGTCGTGTCCGGCGGTGGGTTTTGCGAACAGCAGCGAGACAGAATCTTGCAGCGCCCATTGCACGATGAGGGTCTTTTCACCTCTGCGCGCGCAGACGCGTGCAAAGGACGTCGCGAGAGTTGTTCTCCCCACTCCACCCTTGCCGAGAACAAAGACCAATCTCTGCGGCACGCGCTCTGTGAGATTGGTGCTCTGGGTCATTTGTTGGAATCGCGATGTTCTACGTCAACAAAGTCAACCTTGCCTTGTTGTCCAGCCTGCGGGCTTTGCAGACTGTTGTGCTGCACGTTTTGAGCAGCGACCTGCTGTGGTGGCGTTGCCTGATTCTGCTGTGGCTGGGTTGTTTGGGCCTGTTTTTCCTCGGAATCATCCGAACTCAGGCCCTTTTTGAAATTGCGGATTCCTTCACCCAAGGATTTGCCGACCGTAGGGAGGCGGTTGCCAAACAGCAGCAGCGCAATCCCAAGCACCAGTAATAATTCGGGGAAACCAATATTCGGCATAGCCGCCCTCCCATCGTCGCACGCAGTCAAAACGCTCCGAGCGTTCTTCGGATTATCCCCGTCGGTTACTGAGGTCAATCCTCGAGAAACATTGACGACCGTCAAGGATATTTGAGGCTCGGCAAAAGGATGGTATCAGTCATGCTGCCATTTTCATAGAAAGGGTTCCCATGGAATCGCTGACTTGCGCCTCGTCGCATCTTCCCCCGCGGCTGCTCGAGGGTGCCAACGCACTTCCGACGGTTAAGGTAAGTTATCAAGCCGTCCAATCCGCATTGCGCAAGTCGCTGCGCGGCGAGCGTTTGAGCTTCGAGGACGGAGTGAATCTTTATCATTCTCCCGACCTCGTTGAGCTGGGCGCTGTTGCAAACGAAATCAATCTTCGCAAAAACGGCCGCGACGTTTATTTCAACGTCAACCGTCACATCAACCCGACCAACATCTGCGCGCTGTCTTGCAAGTTCTGCGCATTTTCGCGCAAACCGAATGAAGAAGGCGCGTATGCCTATTCAGACGACGAAATTGCTCACCGCGCCAAGATGGCGGCTGATTCCGGCGCAACCGAAATCCACATGGTCGGCGGATTGCACCCGCGTTGGAAATTGTCCAACTACACAAACATCATCCGTACTGTGAAACAGGCTGCTCCGCACGTGCACGTCAAGGCATTTACAGCTGTTGAGCTCGACTGGCTTGCACGCAAGGAGCGCAAATCTGTCGCCGAAGTCATTGGTGAATTGCGGGATGCCGGATTGGGCAGTTTTCCCGGCGGTGGCGCTGAAATATTTACGCCATATGTGCGTGAGTTGATTTGCGACACCAAGCTCACAGGCGACGGGTGGCTCGACATTCACCGAACAGCTCACAAAATGGGACTGCGTTCCAACTGCACAATGCTTTACGGACACATCGAAGATGTTCCTGCACGCGTCGATCACATGTTGCGTCTGCGCGGCCTGCAGGATGAGACTGCAGGATTCAATGTGTTCATTCCGCTTGCGTATCAACCAGAGAACAACGAATTGGGAATCAACCGCCACACCTACGGGGCAGATGACCTCAAGACCGTCGCGGTTGCGCGCCTTCTGCTCGACAACTTCCGCCACATCAAGAGCTACTGGATTATGACGGGCGAGCGTGTCGCGCAGACGGCCCTCCATTTTGGAGCAAATGATTTAGACGGCACCGTTGTGGAAGAAAAAATCGCCAACATGGCGGGCAGCAAAGGTGGAATGGCCATGGCCAAAAGCAATCTGCTGCGCGTGATCCGCGATGCGGATCGCGTCCCTGTGGAACGCTCCACTGTCTATGAACCCATCCGCCGCTACGACAATCCGTCGGAGGACTCACTTGTATGAATCCCTACAGCCTGAATTGCTCAAACAACCCTGTCTGGCGCGGATTTGAACAATCCATTGCGCAGAACACATTGCCTGGCGCCGCAGGCTTTCAGGAAGCGCCGACGCTCGAAGAAATCAACTCGCGCGATGGCGAGCGGCAAAAGATCATTGCCTCCTCCGCCCGCGAGACGAAAGTTCACGATGAACTCATGTCTGCGCGCATTGCCGAAACTCAGGACCCGCTTCTCAAGTCTGCCTATGAAACTGCATTTGCAGGCGGCCGACTGAGCGGTGAGCAGGGTCTGAGATTGCTCGATGCGGGCGACCTGAACGTGCTCGGCTGGCTTGCTACCCGCGCCAAAGAGCGTTTTCACCCGCAGGGCAAGGTTTCGTTCCTGATTGATCGCAACATTAACTATACAAACGTCTGCCGCATTGGCTGCGACTTCTGTGCCTTCTACAGGCGCGGCCCTGAGTCGGATGCCTATGTTCTTTCCAAGGAAGACATCTTCAAGAAAATTGAAGAGACCATCGAACTCGGCGGCACAGGCACACTCATGCAGGGTGGAGTCAATCCCCACCTCAAGATCGAGTATTACGAAGACCTCTTCCGCAGCATTAAGCAACGTTACAAGATTCACCTTCACGCGCTGTCTGTGATCGAAATCGAAGGCATTGCGCAGGTCTCGCGCCTGACGGTTGCAGAAACGCTCGAACGACTCAAAGCAGCCGGACTCGACTCGATCCCCGGTGCCGGCGCGGAAATTCTGTCCGACGAAATTCGTCTGGAACAGAGTCCCGTGAAGCGCCACAGCCACCGCTGGATCAAGGTTATGCAGGAGGCTCATCAGGCAAACCTGCCGACCACAGCAACTATGATGTTTGGCGCGCTCGAAGAGCGCAAACACATCATCGAGCACATTTTGCGAATCCGCGATGCGCAGGATGAAACAAAGGGCTTCTACGCTTTTATTTTGTGGACGTTCCAAGGCGAAAACACAGAGCTGGCGAAAAAGAATCCCGATATGCAGCCAACTGGCGGAGTCGAATATTTGCGCGTTCTCGCAGTCAGCCGTCTGATGATGGACAACATTCCAAATATTCAGGGCAGCTGGGTGACCATGGGACCGAAGATTGGACAAATCTCACTACACTATGGTGCCAACGACATGGGCTCGATCATGATCGAGGAAAATGTCGTCAGCGCTGCGGGCACGTCCTACACGCTCGATCGCAAGAACATGATTGAACTCATCCGCCGTTCTGGCTTCACTCCAGTTCAACGCGATACCTACTACAACATTCTTGCCGAGTATCCCGAGACTCCCGCTCAGTGAAAGCTCCGCTCTCCGAATTTTTGATGGAAGACTGGCTCGAACGCCACCGATTCACTGCAAAGTTCAATGCAGGTGAATCGGGGCATCGTCCACAGTCACTGCAGAACGTTTTGAGCGGTTTGCAACCGGACTTCAATTTTGATTTGCGCGACGCTCTCCATGAGACGCTTCTTTGCGATGCGCCCAATATGGGTATGGACGAATTGCGTTTCGAGGTGGCTCGACTGCACGCGGGTGCTGGTCCTGAAAATGTGCTCATCACGACGGGGACAAGCGAGGCGCTGATTCTTTTGCTGCGTCAGCTTCGGCCAAAGCGCGTCGCGCTCATCACACCTGCTTTTCAATTGTTGAGCGAAATTCCGCGTTCTTTGGGTGCCAGTGTTCTATATTTACCGCTGCTCTGGGACGTGCAGAGCGGAAAACCACAAGCTCCCCTGGAGCAGTGGATCGCAACCCTGACGCGCGAGCGACCCGACGTTTTTATTTTCAATCACCCGCACAATCCGTCGGGACTGACTTTCACCGGTGCAGAACGTGAAGCCCTGCTAAATGCGTGCGAGTCGATTGGCTGTGTCGTGATTGGTGATGAGCATTATCGTTTTTTGGCCGTTCCAGAGAGCGATACAAGCCGGCCCGCCCGCATCGGGCCGACAATTTGGAATCGCGGCAGCGGGCGATTTGTGACTGGAAGTTTTATCAAATGTGCCGGCACCGCCGGACTCCGCGTAGGCTGGTGTGTCGGCGATGAAAAAACTCTTGCCGCAATGCAGAGCGAGAAAAATTATCTGACCCATACGGTCAACCCACTTTCGCAGCAGCTGTCGATCTGGTTTTTGCAGAGTTTTGCTCGTCACCAAAGTTTCTTCAAACCTTTATTCGATGAGTGGCAAAGCAATCGGATGCTGTTGAAGGAGTGGCTGGACAGTTCTGCTGATTGGACTGGTGCGTCACCTGAGGGAGGGTTGGTGTCGTGCATTTTCCCGCGAACAGCCAAACATCCGTCCGAAATATTTGAGAATATCCGGCGGAAAGGAGTTTTTCTCCTACCTCTTTCATCCTTTATGGAAACTGATATGACGGACGGGGCTTTTTCGCATGGTTTTCGTCTGGGGTTAGGCCTTCGAACGTCAATACTTAAAGAAATGATCTCGGTTATGGTTTTGAATATACCGTGAATTGAGTTTGATTCGCCCCTGCGCCGAACACGCACCGGTTTGAATGGAGTTGAGAGAGACATGAGCGAGATACAGCGTAACCGCCTTCAAGAAGTGATAAGTAAGTACGAACCTATCCGGAGGTCACTTTGACACGCCATTACGGCGCAAGCGGATGATGGAAATCGACGCAGAGAGTCAAAGTGATCCAAACTTTTGGAACGACAGACGCAAGTCTTCCAAAATTCTCAAAGAAAAAAAGGCCCTCGAAGACGGCTTCAACAATGTCGCAACAATCCAGCGCATGGCCGACGACGCCCTTGTTCTGATTGAATTTGGTGAAGGTGGCGACGAAGCAACAGAAAAAGAGGCCGATGCAGCTCTTGATGAACTAGATGCCAAGGTCACCGAACTCGAGACACAGCGCTTGCTTTCGGGCGAAACAGACAAAAACTATGCGATTGTGCAAATCAACGCCGGTGCCGGGGGAACAGAGGCCTGCGACTGGGCTTTGATGGTCATGCGCATGATCCTTCGCCATTGCGACGTGCGCAAATGGAAGGCGCAGGTGGTCGACGAGCTTGAGGGTGAAGGCGCCGGAATTCGCAACGCGACAATTACCGTTGACGGCGATTTTGCATATGGTCTCTTGAAGTCTGAAATCGGAGTTCACCGCTTGGTGAGAATCTCGCCCTACGACTCAAATGCACGCCGCCACACGTCTTTCTGCTCAGTGTTCGTCAGCCCTGTGGTCGATGAAGATATCAACATTGAGGTCAAGGACAGCGACCTACGCGTGGACACCTACCGCGCCGGCGGAGCCGGAGGGCAGCACGTCAACCGGACCGACTCGGCAGTTCGTATCACCCACATGCCCAGTGGAATCGTCGTGCAGTCGCAAAGCCAGCGCAGCCAGATTCAAAACCGTGAAACGTGTATGAAGCTGCTCAAGGCGAAACTCTACGAAATTGAAATCAACAAGCGCACGGCTGAGAGCCGCGCCATTGAAGATTCCAAGATGGACAACGCATTTGGTTCGCAAATCCGTTCGTACGTTTTGCATCCATACAAGATGGTCAAAGATACGCGCACCCTTTGTCAGTCATCGGATCCGCAAAAAGTTCTCGATGGCGACATCGCAGAATTTTCACTCGAGTATCTTCGTCAGTCGGCCGCGGGAAGCTTCAAAGGCAAAGGCGGCGGCGGTGGAGATGACGACCTGTAATTTTTGTCTGAAAGAGTCATTCTATGAACATCCAACAAGAACTTTTGTC
>JBEDKY010000421.1:0-8857 GCA_041171905.1 Pseudomonadota bacterium | reverse complement strand
GCGGCCCGCCATCTGACACCGGTTGTTCTTGAGCTCGGCGGCAAATCCCCCTGCATTGTTGATTCGACTGCAGACCTCAGCGTCACCGCGCGCAGAATCATCTGGGGCAAAACCCTCAACGCCGGACAAACCTGCGTTGCTCCTGATTACATTTTCACTCCGCGCAGCAACGTCGAGAACCTTTGCCGTGCGCTTGAAAAAACGCTCAAGGAATTTTTTCCTGACGGATACAGGCGCAACGAAAACTTTTGCGGGATCGTCAATCAGAAACACTTCCAGCGTCTGGAAAAGATTGCCGAAGCACACCGGCTGCAGCTGCGCATCGGCGGAAAGATCAACGTATCGCAGCAACTCATTGAACCGTCTTTCTACCTGCTGGAACGCGAATCAATAGCCTCCGCACCCATCATGGCAGAAGAGATCTTTGGTCCTTTGACACCCGTCATAGGATACGACCACATCGATGAAGTCATCTCCTACATCAATGCGAACGAGCATCCGCTCGCTTTGTATGTATTCTCTTCCGATTCAAAGTTGATTGGAAAAATTGAGCGTGAGACAAGGTCTGGCTCCTTGAACGTCAACGACACGGTCATCCAACTTGCGGCCACTCAACTTCCGTTCGGGGGCGTTGGTGCAAGCGGGATGGGGGCGTATCACGGAGAAACGGGCTTCAATGCCTTCAGCTATCCTCGCTCCGTAATGAAGCGGCCGTTTTGGCTCGACCTGCCCCTGCGGTACCGGCCCTACACACATTGGAAAATGTGGATCCTGAAGAAAATCATTGGTTACAAGCGGACCGCACTGCCACAGTAGTACGCCGAAATACACCTTTATTCATTACTTTCAGGTATTTGCCCTTTCACTTCCCCTCCCTCAAGACAAAATGTATAGACGACTCGTAGATACAACTTGCAAGGGCGCGGAGGGGCAGTGGCACTCAAAGTCACATTCGAAAACCATTTATCGGCGCGTGTTGTCGAAATACAGTTTCCCGAAGGGCTGACAATCTCGGATGCTTCCGCGATTGCAGAGCTCAAAGTGGCATGGACTGAAAACCTGAAAAAATGGCATTCGCCCTACACCTGCCTGTTTGACTGCCGGCAACTTTCGGTTGCAGAGCCGATGCGCAAGGACTTCGAACGTCTCATCAGTTTTTTCAAAAATTTCTTCATGAAAAACATTCTCGGTTTTTGTCACTCAGGACAACCGCCAGAATGGTGCCCCTTTGAAGTTGTGGAAGGGTATGACGCGGCGGTCGCGCGCACAGGACTCGCTCGCGGTGCTGGACTCACACGAAATCTGGAAGACCTGCGCAGTCGAATCCAGATAGACAACGACTTCAATGCGCACGTCATGGAAATCAGCTTTCTGGCGGACACAACGCTGCAAACAGCCGCCGACGTTGCCACACTCAAATCAAAGCTACAAAACATTCTGAAGATGTGGCACTCGCCCTACAGCATCATCTTCAACTGCGTGAATTTAAGTTTTTCTCCCGAAGCAGCGCAGGAATTTCCTCGTCTCGAGCGTTTCCTGCGCTCATTCTTTTGCAAAAACATCATTGGTTATGCGCCGCGTGCCGACAAGGCGACTTATCCTTTTCCAACGTTCCGCTCGCGCCATCTTGCAGCTGCAGAGCTTGAGCACAGCGGAATTCAGTCCGGGTCTGTTGCCAACTGCTCGACCCGAAAATCACCATCCGGAGGAGCGAAGTCATGAATTGCAGACCGACGGGAGCTTTCGGCCAGCGGCTGAGTGCCAAAACAGCTACTGTTATTTTGGCTCTCGGTTCTCTTTTGAGCGCTTGCGGTAATCCTCCGGCTCAAGAGTCTCAATTCTTCTCTGGTCTCGACAGCCAAGTCCTGCGGCCGGTTCGTCCATCGACAGTGATTCAGCGCGTGCGCGAATTCATTCTGCAGAACTCCCACCTGACGTCCCCTGACAAGAGCGCAATGCGCGATGAGATGAACAAAAAGCTCCATGACCTTGATTCTCTCGCAGTGCCGGAGAATCTCGCGCAGGCAACAACGGTCATCGGCAACCTAAAAAAGCTTTATCTTCTCTCAGTCGACACGGCTCAACAGCATCATGATGCCGAGCTAAAAGGGCTCTGGCTGAACTGGTCGGAACGACTGATGATGACCCTCAGTGGATTGCAACATTACTTTTCAGAGGCGCGCCTCAACAGCATCGAACGCAAACTCGACAATCAATTGATTGCAGAGGCTCTCGAAGAGCTTCCCCAGCTGGCAGAAGTCATTCATCCTCAACATGAAGCGAGACTCATCTCAATTTATCGCAGCCAGGGCAGCAACCCAGAAACTGCACCAGTCCTTCTTAATGTACTGGCGGGCTCAGGTGGCCCACTCGCTCGCTTGTTTATTTATCAACGATTCATTGCAAACCCCAGCGTGGAATTTGCAAATGCGATGGCCCGAGCAGGATTGCCGCGCACGACTGATTTGTCGGGTGATGATGCGACTTTTCAACGTGGTCCGTTTCACGCTCCCAGCCAACGGGAAAATATACAACTGCCAGAGGGTCTCATGGCGCTGAGGGACTTTCCCGAGCGCTGGAGTGAACTCAAGGAATATCTCGAAAGCCTCGGCAGTATCCCGGAACGACTGCGCCGTGCCCGAGAGTTCTGGCTTGCCCTCCACACGGATATCGAGAGAAAAATAAATCTACTGCCACTGCCTGCTGATGAGATTTCGCGTCTCAAAAAAGAGATTTTGCAATCATTCCGATCCAAACAAAAGCCTGAAAAATTCAGCTACCGACGCAATGGAATCGAATTCCGCGAAGGTGACATCATTCTGATCCAGGCAGGCGCAACCGGTGGTCTGTGGGAGACCTTCATTAATTCTGGTTCGCTGCTGTCGCATATGCAGATGGTCACCTTCGATGACAACGGCCTGCCCTATTCCATTGAGATGAATTACGGCCGCTTGATGCTCTCGCCGCTCGACCTGCGCACAGAGCGATTTGTTGTCGTCAGATTGCGTCATCAGACGGATGCCCTGCGCGAACGCATGCGTCGTTCGTTCAGTAAGATGCTCACACAAGACATCTCGTACGACTTTGAATTCAATCCAGACAATCAAGAAAAGCTCTACTGTTCCGAGCTGGCAGCTGCCGTCCTGCAGTATTCCGAGGCGGGCGTCATGCCGTTCGGATTTTCCGCTGCATCGCCGCAGGCAGGAGAATTGCTGCGCAAAAGCGGAATAGCATCGTCCTCGTTTTTCGGTCAGGGAAGCTATCTTGGAAGTTCCCATTTTTCTGTTGTGGGATACAAAATCTATGCAGACCCGCACGAACTGATCCGTGGGCAGATGATCTTGGCCGCCTTCACCGATCACATTTCAAAATCTACCGCCGTGAAGCTCAGAAAACATCCAGAAAGTCACATGCTATGGGGACTTTCGGCGATGGCACAAACATTGAAACCGGAGCTGCGCCGCGGACTTGGTCCGCAGCCCTTTATATTCACAGTCATGGTTCTTGATCGCCTTCTCAACTCAATCGACGCAGACGTTCGCGCAGCACAGAGTTCTGCCGACACATCTAGCAATACAACAAAATCCCGCATCGTTTCGCTCAAACAAAGCATCTCCGAAGCATTGACAGAGAGCCTTCCAGACCACCTCTCGGTTATTTTTCCGCACTCTGCGGACTCATCCGAGCCCTGAAAGCAAGGGAATTTTTTCCCACTCTGAGGTTTTTTCCGACACCACGGAAAGAACGCCCGCTCAGGCTGACCCGAAAACTCCGATAGCTACAATGACTCCTCGGCTTCTAGAGGTTGTGGGGTCGCGTGGCGCAAGGATGCGCAACGTCTATGCCATGGAGGGCTCCCTATGCCTGATTTTTTCTTGACCCAGAAGCTGAAGAAGCTGTGCGAAACACCCTGCACGTTGCTTTGGCTAGAGGGTTCAAAACACGACCGAGTTTTGTCGGTGCGCCTGCAGGATCGAAGACTGATCCTCAAACTCGCCGACCAAACTAGCCGAGTGGTCGTTTTCGACAAGTACTCAGTCACATCGGTGGGTCTGCAGTTTTGGTGCAAAGGGCGCCCCGGCGTGTTGTATCGTTGGGAACAAGTTCCACGCGAGGCAATCGACGGAATGCGTCAGACCTCTCTGCGGATTAAAGACACCGGCGAAGAACCACCACCCAACGCAGCGTAAAGTTATCGCTCGTCAAGATTACAGGCGAGCAACTCTTTGTAATAGCGGTCCACATCAAGCGCATATCGCTCTTGAGTGCGCGCTTTTCCATTGTAAAGAAAGGCAAGTGCATACAGGTCGGTTGCACCACCGTTTGTCTTGTCTGCAATATTGCGCAGGCTGAACTCCAAATTCGTCATAATGTTGTGTGTGATTCCATGCCAGAGCGGGTCTGTCTCGAAGACCGTTCGCCCTGCAGGTGTGCGCGCAGATGCAACTTTGGCAATGCCAACACCTTTGCAGCGTCCGTTCCAACAGTCATCAGGCCATAGGCCAAGACGCGTTTCCTTCATCACGAACGCCATATGCGCTTCCACAGGGCGAACTCTGCCCAACGACCACGCGCGAAAAGCTTGAGCTGCAGGTGAATCGCTTTCAAGAATCACTCGTTGAAAACACCTTTTAAGGAAGCGGGCACGCGAACAGGTGTCCATGTTTTGAAATTCTCTGCTGCGAAGCAAAGACTCCGCTTCTTTTCTGTCAACAAAGTAGTTTGCCGAGCGCCGCAGCGACTGAAGCCGCTTGTTTTGAGTTGTAAAGTCAGCTGTCCCAGGCCTTTCGTCCCAACTATAGATACAGTAGGTAGGTGCCTCGACTGCACGCTCGCTCGCTTCCTTCGATGGTTTTGCGGGCTTTGGGATTTTAATTTCAGCAGCAGGGGGAACTGTCTTTTTATTTTTTTCAGGCTCCGGAACTGTCGGCGACTTCCCGTCGTCATTTTTTGATTCAGTTGTGTTGGGCTGCGCCTCAACTGCAGCCGGAGAAACTTTGACCACCTTGATCTCTTCGCTCGCAGCTTCAGTCAAACTCATGAAAAGTTCTTCGGACCACGCCATTTGATCGCACTGATATTCAACGTGAGAGGGCAATTTTCTCCGGCAGGCACCAACCTGGGCAAGCGTGAATGGTCCGTACACAACACCCGACGACAAACAGCCGGCAGTCGGCATTTGCACTGTTCCGGCCGGGCACTGACTCTTCAAAACCTCGGCGAATTTGGAAAGAAATTCGACTGGCCAATCCTGTTTTTGCACACAAGTGCCCGCTTCCGACGGAAACAATTCACGGCACAATTCCTGCAGCTCAATTGGAAAAGGCCCCAAAATAAAACCGCTGCGGGTGACGCAGCTTCGGGGCGATTTTTGAAACTCGGCACCCTCAGGGCACACACCTTCTGTCTCGTTTTTGGAAACCGAACCCAAGGGAGAGGACGTTGGGTCCTTTTTGGTCGGGTTCAATTTGCTGTCTTCGGATGAGGCCTGAGTTGCTTCCTGCTTGCGCCATACTGGACGCACTGAAACGCAGCCAGACAAAATGAGTGCCAAAAAAGACGCAAAAAATGCGCTATTTCCAAAACACAGCCTCATTTTTTTTCGCCCTCTCATCAGCTGGCAACGAAGCGAATTGCCAAATATCAGAAATATCGTACCTGTGCCTCGCAGCACCACCAATGGTGAAACAGGTGTCAAAATCATGCGCAACACCCCACCGGAGTGGAATTAGCGGAGGACCTGTATTAGCAGTGGGACTGCGCTGGAGTGGCGAATTTGTGCTTTTAAGCAGTAATGCTTGGTTTCGCCGCTCCGAATTGAGAACAAAGAAGGAAATTCTGCGATGACTCAGCAAAGCGATTTGCCGGCAAAAACCACATCAACACAAAATTCATCGACGCTTGTCAGCCTCGCACTCAATGTGATTCTTCCCTCCATCATTCTCACAAAGTTGAGCGACCCGACAAAACTTGGTCCGGTCATGGCATTCTGGCTGGCGCTGGCATTTCCGCTGGGCCTTGGCATTTGGGATTTCATCCGCAGTCGAAAATTCAATTTCTTTTCGGGCTTTGGTCTGCTCAACGTCGCCCTCACAGGAGGATTGGGATTTCTGTCTGCAGACGGTTTTTGGTTTGCAGTCAAGGAAGCAGCCATTCCGCTCGCTTTGGGCATTGCCGTGCTCGTCTCAATCAAAACAAAAATGCCGCTCGTGCAAACGCTTCTTTTCAATGAAGCCGTCATCAACATGCCAAAAATCAAGGAACAACTGAATCAAAACGGCAGGCACAAAGAGTTCGAGAGTTTGGTGCAGCGGGCAACACTGCTTTTGGCAACCTCTTTCTTCATGAGCGCGACACTCAATTTCGCCCTCGCACGTATCATTTTAAAGAGCCCTGCTGGCACCCCAGAATTCAACGTCGAGCTCGGGAAAATGACCGCGCTGAGTTTTCCGGTGATAGCGTTGCCTGTGCTCGCATTCACCCTGCTGATCTTTTTTTACGTCTTCACCGCACTGAAAAAAATCACTTCGCTTTCGGGTGAAGATATTTTTCAATCCCAGAAACGCTGAACAACCCCGCCAAAAATATTTGCGGAGTTATTTTATATGGCCACTTTTTCTGAAGAAGCGTTCCAAACAAAAACCGGTCGTATTGTCGCTATCAGGCACTGCACGTCTGACGACATTGAGTCCTATTTGAGGTTTCAGCCACGCATCGCCGCTGAATCGACCCACACCCTGCAAGTCATGGGACGCGAGCCAAATCGAGACAGCTTGAAAATGGCATGGGATTCGGCGCTCGCTGACCCTGTTGCGCTAAGACTTGGAGCCTTTGCGGATGGTCAAATGATCGCGCACTTGGGCATGTATTTCGACTCCGAGTCGCCTCATCCCTGGACAAACCATATTGCCTCTTTTGGAATGATGGTTGTCAAAGATTTTTGGGGAGAAGGTGTCGGTCGCCGTCTTCTTGAGATCATGGAAGCCCACGCTCGCACATGCGGAGTGACTCGAATTCAAGCTTTGGTGCGTGTCAAAAATGAACGCGGAGTGCGTCTTTACACTCGCATGGGTTACGAGATCGAGGGCACCCGCAGACACGGCGCTATCATAAACGGGGAGCCGCAAGACGAGCATCACATCGCAAAACTCTTGCAGCAAGAAGCAACATGGCAGCCACCTGTTTTGGAAACAGAGCGGCTCATTTTGCGGCCCTTGCAACTGGAAGACGCGGAGAGTTTGTTTGAATATGCGCATGATCCCAAGGTCACTGAATACGTCTCTTGGGAGGCCCACAAAACAGTGTCGGATTCTAGAAATTTTATTCTTGATTATGCGCTCCGAAATTACCAAAAAAAGGTACCCGAGCCATGGGCCATAACGCTCAAGTCGGATACCAGTCGTGTGATTGGAACTGTCGGATGCTTTTGGGTGTCAAAGAACGCAAAGGCGATGGAAATCGGGTACGCACTCGGAGTGCCTCACTGGGGTCTTGGACTCATGACCGAAGCAGCGCGTGCGGCAATGAACTTCTGCTTCACAGAGTTTGACCTCAATCGAATTCAATCCCGGTGTATTGTCGAAAACAAGGGAAGCGCCCGTGTCATGGAAAAGCTCGGCATGCGCTTTGAAGGAACCCTGCGGGCATCGCTGAGTCGGCGCGACCGATTCTGGGACCTCCATCATTATGCGGTGCTGCGAAGCGAGTGGTTCAAGAATGAATGAGAATTAAGATCGCGCGCTCATTCCAACGCAAATTCAAATCGACAACAAAAAATCCAGCACGCCCAACAATTCTCAGCAAATCTTCATATCCACGACAAACACACCACCCATGCCGCCCTGAACGAAAGGTGCATGGCAAACACCGCGGAACTGAGAACCAAAGATACTTTGATAGTCGTCAGTAAGATGAAACTCGGGCAACCGCCCTTTGATCACTCCGTCGTCATAGAGAAATGCGGATTGCACGGGACTGCCGAATCTTCCCGCGGAGTCGAAATCGCCGCCGCCAGCAATGCCAACGAGAATTGCCGGTTGCCCTTGCAATAGATCGTTCAAATCTTTGTGGGTTTCTTTCAGTCGAGGAGTGAAACCTTGCATAGCAGGGACTGCATCATAGGCGCCGCCGGCCGAGCCAGTTTGCCTTAAACCAAATTCAAGCGCGGTTCGTTTGTCAGTGTAGGGCGAGTGCAGGACTCCTCTTTCTATCAGTGGCAATTGAAATTCCGCATTCACAACGCCCTCATAATCGAAAAAAGCGTTACCCGCATGGAACTTCGCTGTATTGTCCTGAATCAGCGTTAGCCTTTCAGAGAAAAGCTGTTGCTGACATTTTCCTGAAAACAGTGAATTACCGGTTGCTAATTTTCGTCCGTTGAGTTCATGTGCGAAAAAATCGATGAGCGGATTTTCACCTTCAAGCCAAATAACTGGAACGAGATTTCCTTTCGGAAAATCCACGGGCGTCAAAAAAGCATTGAGACATTCGCAGATAAAATCAAAGTAACCGTCAAAATTAGGCTCACGTGTGAGCACACTGACGTCGCCATCGACAATATCAAGTGAACCCTTCTTCTTGAAGAGAAGAATCATCTCGTAGAAGCGATCTGTGAACGATAATTGGAGTCCTGCGTTGTTCGACAGACTTTTCTTTTTCTCGACCATCTTGAGTTTGTGGGAAAAAACAAATTCAGGAAACACATCACGTACTTTGCTCAGGAGTGCGTCACAATGGTTCGCAAACTCGGACTCACTCAGCAGTGCGCTGCCCAATACGACGGACTTCTGCAACGAATTGGACGGACTTGGCCTGTAGGGGATTTCGCGTGAAAGAGCTGATTCTGCGCGCGCCACAA
>JBEDKY010000420.1:0-5009 GCA_041171905.1 Pseudomonadota bacterium | reverse complement strand
TGATTCCATTGGATCTCAGGCACAGCGCGCGTACTTTTACCCTTCAGGTCGACCGCACGCTGCGCGCGGTGGTGCGCGGCCAGTTGCTTGTCATTTCGCTTCTGTCCACTTTATACGCTGCCTCCTTTGCGATCGCCGGCCTGCCCGGCGGAGTCGCGGTCGGTGTTCTTACGGGTATCGCACGAATCATTCCCTATCTGGACATCGTCGTAGGTGGCACACTGTCGTTCCTGATCATCATTGCAAATAATTCGCCCACCTCAGTGGTCGTTGGAGTGCTCATCTGCTTTGCCCTGATTCAGCTGCTCGATGCACTTTTACTCACACCAAAAATCATGGGCCAGTTTTCCGGACTGCATCCGTTTATCATCATCATTTCTGTGTTGTGCTTTGGCGATTGGTTCGGCGTCTACGGAGTCATCCTCGCCATACCGCTCGCAGCATTTGGTCGCGTCGCTTTGCTGCATCTGTTGGATGCCTACCGCGCTTCACAATTCTATCGCGGCACAAGAAACGAGTCGCCGTCTGCAGACATGCTCCCGAGGTATGAGGATTGAACAACAACCGTCCTACAACTTGGAACCAACTTTTTGTGGAATACTCCGAGCACGCCTGGGACGCGCTGTTTCGTTTCTCTCTGAGCCTTTGCAGGGATGAAAATGAAGCCGAGGACCTCGTGCAGCAGACCCTGCTCAAAGGTTTGCAGGCACTCCCAACCTTTTTCAAAAATAGTTATTCCGCAGAGTCGGTTGAAGACGCTCTGTCGTGCGCAGGTCGGCAGGGGGATTCCGAGCTGCGCGCCCATCTGCTCAACTGGCTGCTCAAGATTTGTCGAAATATTTTTCTTGATTCACGCAGCCGTGCGCATCGAAAATTCAATCACTTTTCGCTCGAAGACTGGCAGGAAGAGGAAAATCATGAGGCGCCGGGACACAGCTTTTCTTCTCTAGACGGAAATCGGCACTCCGCCCCCCTCAGCCTGGGCGATGCAGAACGTGCCTTTTTCAAGGACGCGCTAGATGACGATTGGAAAGAGCGTTTCGAACAGCTGAATGCGCGGCAAAGAAGCATCATCTACCTCGCAGCCGAAGATTATAGTTACAAGGAAATTGCAGAGTTACTAGAAATCCCCATCGGCACTGTCATGAGTACGCTCAGCCGCACCATTGCCAAGCTCAAAAAAACGGCAGCAACCTGAAACGGGCGGAATAAATCGACCCTTTCCGTCGTAATCTGATCAGTAGATACTGAGGCTGTCCGTCATGACAACAGACAACAAACAAAACCAACAAAGCCCAGCTTGGAAAAGCCAAGTGTCTGCTTTTTTTGGTGAAAAGTCTGTTCGTCCAGCATTCCGTGATTCACTTCGGGAAACGCTCCTCAACACGCCGGTTTCGACAGAAACCGCGCTGCCGACCAATCTTTCGGTTGCGCCAGCGCGAAATTGGTGGCCGGCAGTGTTCCTCAGCTCTTTGGTGAGTGCGGCAGTTGCTGCTTCGGTCACGTTTCTTTTGGTGGCAACACCGTTCGACGACTCCGCCGATCCGATTGCGGAACTGACTCAGCTGCCTGGTCCCAAAGTTTATCCTCCGGATTTCGACCTCGAGGGTGACTCACTGGCAATGCAAGACATTGTTTTCGATCTTTTTGCGGACAAAGATTTCTTTGTTTCAAAACTGCCAGCGCAGGTTTTGGCCGAGTACAAACCCAGCGAAGGACGTTTTTTCTCGTGGGATGGCGAGCCCGCCGTGAGCATCCAAATGAATAAAAGCAATCCGCAGGAGCTGGCCAAGCTCAATCCGGACCCGGCGACGCTTTTCATTGTCAAATTATCGGAGAAGTCACAACTCAAGTTTCCGAAGGAAAAAACAACTCGAAAACTGGCCGGCAAAGCGGGCAAAATGCACAAAGTTAAAATCTGGCGTGAGGGCAAATACGGTTACGCTATGGTTCAATCTGTTGCCGTCACTGAAAGCACACCCTGACTTCTTGACCTGAGTCTGCCGCACATCCGGCCATGAATGCGCACCACAAAAATCAGACTCTTTTGTATTTGCTGAAGTCGGCAAGCATATGGATTTGTCCCAACAGCGTTCTGCGGAAGTCCTGCAAATCCAAACTTTCGTTTTCTGAGTGTGCGTTGGTGTATGGATCTTCGACGCCCACTAGAATTGCGGGAATTCCACCGAGCTCCTCCGACAACGGCTGTACGAACGGGATGCTTGCGCCACAACCGATGAACTGAGTACTGCGGCCGTAACCTTTTTCCAACGAGCGAGCAGCGATCTGATAAGCTGGCTCATTGAGATCGCTCACACACCACCAGTTGCTTGCAGATTGAGGGTGCAGTTTCAATTTGAAACCTGCCGGAACGTGTTGCCGCAGATGCGATTCAAGCGCGGCCAGAACCTTCTCGGGCTTCATGTCGGGTACAATGCGAATCGACACGCGCGCCCACGCTCCGTCCTGAATGACGTTACTGACCAGCTTGCGACTTCCGCTTTGAATTGCATTGACGCTCAGCGCTGGCGCACGCCACAACGCCTCCGCAAATCCCGACTCGGGAACGACAAAAGGCAAGTCGTCAATCAAGCCGGTTGCACGGCGGGCAAGTTCAGCCATGCGCAAAGATTCGAAACTCTTCTTTTCTGCAGCACTCAAGGGGCGAACGTCATCGTATATCCCGCTGATCGACATGCGTCCCGATGCGTCGGTCAGAGTTCCCAGCAGTTTGCTCAGAGCAAGAACGGGATCTGGAAGAATCCCACCCCACAGACCGGAATGCACGGGATGTGCAAGTGCCTCAAGCTCAACATCCAATGCAACGAGACCACGCAACGCGGTTGTCACACTCGGGATGCCGGAATCAATGTTCGCGCAGTCGGTGAGAATCATCGCGTCGGCATCGAGAATATTACGGTAGCGCCGGACGAACTCCGCGAGATGATGGCTTCCCGTTTCTTCTTCACCCTCGATCAAAACTTTCACATTCACAGGAAGCTCACCCGAGGTTTTCAAAAACGATGCAATGGCAGCCACGTGGGCAAGTATTCCGGCTTTGTCGTCGGCAGCTCCACGTCCATACAAACGCCCCTGCGAAACAGTCGGTGTGAACGGCTGTGACTTCCATTTTTCATCCCGCCCTGGCGGCTGCACATCGTGATGCGCATAAAGAAGAAGTGTTGGCGCGTCTTTTTTATGGACCCATTCACCGTAAACGTAAGGATGCACGTCGCCGAACGACAACAACTCGACCTTGTCGAGACCGGCGTGGCGCAATGACTCAGCGGTGGCCTCGGCACTCAATTTGAGTTGGCGGGGGTCAAATCCATCCAGGCTGACGCTGGGAATTTTAACCAGAGTTTCGAGTTCCGACAGCCAGCCAGACATATTCTTTTCGCAATAGTCCAGCGCTTTTTCGGTGGCTTCGGATGGGGCCGTCACATACAGGGGCTCACCTTTTTCATTGCGGCAGCCGCACGTCGGACCATGTTTGTGCTGATTGTTCATTGCAAGTTCCTCACTGTCGGATAACTTCCCACGCCGCGTTCACTTGTAGAATCGCATCGGCACCGAGTTGTGCATTGTGATCCGGATGGCAAAACTTGACCATCTGGATGTAGCATTGCCTTCTTTCGGCATCGGTCATTCCCAGCTCGATGCCCAATAACTGCCGTGCCCATTCAGGGCTTCCCACCGTCCAGAATGAAGCTTTTTGCAAGCGAGCCTGAAACGTTTCCAGACTCAAAGATACATCCTGCTGTTGACCGGAGTGCGCGTCGACATCGTCCAATTCGTCTTTGAATTTATTCACGCGCGAGCGAAGATCTTTGAGAATGGCCTCCCTTTTCTCGAGGCGGGCCTTTCTTTCGAGTTTCTCGGAATTAGTGCGGACGCGTGCTCGGCGGAATTGTGGAGATGGCTCATCCTGCTCGGCGTCATCGACAGAGGGATTTGTTGGAATTTCATTTTCGACGACCGGATTTTGCACCAGCAATGACTGCACGCTTGAGCTGATAGCCGAAAGGGCCAAACGAATCTGCGGGTCACGCAGCTCTGCCGGCGTCAAAGCCATAACCATTCTCAGACATTGCTCAACAGCAGCACGGGCAGACAAATGTTCATTGCTTCTGCCAAAAACGTCGTCGGACATAGCAAAACCTCCACCTCACGGTGGTACCGCGGGAGCGGAGGCCTTGCAAGCCAAGCGGCCCGAAGTCAGGTTTAATCCACTAAACCAGCCTGACGTCCGGCGCTCTTGAAATTGCTGAAAAGTTTCAGCTGATTTTCAGGGCGCTTGTACGTGCGTGCGTTTTTTCCGACAACATCAAATCCGTCATAAGGTAACAGGCTCACGGGCTGCATGCTCACACCGGCGCTGCTCACCGTAAATCCTTGCGCCTTGCTGCTGCCCTGCAGAGCATTGACGTCGGTGGCAACGAAGATTCCACCCGGCGCGACCATCTGGCCGTTGCTCATTTTAGGACCATAGAAACTCACGACACCGATGTTCTTTTTGCTCTTGTCCTGAAGATTCTGTGAAATTGCGAGTCCTTCAGGAAAGCGGCTGTCAACAAAGTTGAGTTCAAGGCCGACGCCCACGTAGCGCTTCGCAGAAGTGGTGCCCAAATAAAGCTTTGTGTTCAACTTTTGGTCGCGCTTGAGCATAACAGAGTACATATCAGTCGTGATGAACGAGGGAAATGTCACACCGTTCGGCAAAGTTGTCGTGCGGCCGATTGCCAGCTCTTTGTCCAGAAATGCAGCAAAATCAATATCGGTTACAATTTGAAAACCATGCTGAGAGTCGGCAGGAATCAGGCGGATCCAACCCATATTCTTGATTGGAATCGCAACTTCCATGTTCAGTGCAAGTTCAGTATTGAACTCCGTGAGAAGGCTTGCTTTGCGCTCCTCAAGGTTAAAACTGAAACTTTTGACGATCTGGCTCACGGAGCCGCCACAGGCAACCGCAAGCACGCTTGTCAGTGCGAGAACGGGCGCAACCC
>JBEDKY010000419.1:0-4949 GCA_041171905.1 Pseudomonadota bacterium | reverse complement strand
CTCCTGTTTCGCTAGTGCTTCTGATGACTGGAAGACCGACTCGGGAGCAACGCCCTCTGGCAGCTGGAAGACGATCTCCAACGCACGTTCGATGCGTGTCTTATCGTTTGGATGAAGTTGAGCCGCGCGCATGGGTGCGAGTATCTTCAACCAACCATGCAGCGCGGGCCAACCCCAAACCTGCGCAGACGCTCGAAACATCTCACGCAATGCATCGTTGCGCTCCGGCAAGGGGTCGAGGCCGTGCAACACGGACCGCAAATAAAGACCACTGCCTCCCACGCAGACCGGCAAGCGACCGTTGTCACTGATCTCGCGACAAGCACCCCAGACAAACTCGGCGTAACGGACTGCATCCATGCTTCCCAAGGGCTCGAGAATATCGATTCCGCGGTAGCCATAGCCGAGAATTTCTTGCGCGGTCGGTTTGGCAACTCCGATGTTTACATCACGATAAAACTGAAAGGCATCAATGTTGACAAGCTGGCAAGGTTTCTGAAAGTCGCTTTGCAACTGATCAAAAATTTGATGAGCGAGAGCGGTTTTTCCACTTGCAGTCGGCCCAATGACAAACACTGCCTGCGCGAACTTCTGTTCCACTCTTATGCTCCGCAATTTCTTAAATGCGTGAAAACCACTGTGCGACATCATTTGCGGTCCATCGTCGCCAGACGGGCCGCCCGTGCGGACAATGCGCAAAAAAATCAACCTCTACGCCACGCAGGAGAAGACGCCTGACAAGCTCTGCATTGAGCGGATCACCACTGCGGACTGCCGTATGGCATGCCACGGTTGCGAGATGCAGATGGAAAATTTCCCGGCGGTTCAGATTCGCAGGCCGAACGCCGGCATCCAACCACTCTTGTCCGAGACGATGTGCGCGTCGGATGAGCGGATGCGCATCTGCAGACTGAAAGCCACGCACGGCCAGCAGACGCGCCAAAACATCGTCAAAAAGCTCCGTTGCCTTTGCAGCATCCACCTGTGTGGGCAACGAGTGGAGGGCAACACTGCGCCCCGACGGCAAGACCTCTATTTCGAAACCCAGTTGCTCGAGTGTCTTTTCCTCATCCCGCAAAATTTCAGACAGCGCCTGAGGGATGGGCACCGTCAATGGTGCGAGCAGTGACTGTCGCGCGAGGCCATGCTCACCTTCAATTTGCAGTGCAAGCTCTTCAAATAAAATCCGCTCATGAAAGGCGTGCTGATCGACAACCAGCAGATCCTCACCGGCTTGAAAAAGAAGAAAACAGTTTTTGTATTGACCCAGATAAGACGCATCCAAGAGCGGGCTGTCGGGCAGCGGTTGGCTCTGGCGCTCACCAGCGCCACGGAGGTCCGCTGCAGGCTCTTGAGCAATAAACTTCGATTCATTCGAAGGCATAGACACAGATCGAACTTGATTTTCGGGCCACGCTGATGGTTTGTAAGGCGCACCGTTCCGCAGGGACGCCGGTGCAACGACGGGGCTCTGAGCTGCTACCGAGGGCTGAAATGAATTCGTCATTCTGACCGGCGAGAAGAGCTCAGGCGCTTTTTGTTCTGCGCCGGACCATTCGCCACGCCGTGCATCTGCCGACACCCTGACAATTGTTTCGGCGGTTGGCAGGGTGCTGAGCATCGCATTTTGTGTGCTCTGGCGAAGGTCGGATTGCAGGGCAATCGTCACGAGGTCCTGCACCAAAGCGGAGTCGGAAAAGCGGATTTCGGTTTTGTTGGGATGCGCATTGACGTCGAGAATCTGCGGATCGACACTGACAAACAGCACACAGGCCGGCACGAGTCCTTTCATCGAAAGCCCCGTGTATCCCGACAACACTCCGTTGCGCACGATGCGATCTTTCACCAACCTGCCATTCACGAAGGTAATAAAGTAACGCGGAACAGGACGGGCCAAATCAGGCTTTTGGACAAAACCTTCCAACGAGAAACTACCCTTCCGATACGTCACAGGGATAAATTCATCAGCCTCGGCGGCAAGCAAAGAACGAAAGCGTTCGGCAAGTGACTGCGCTGGAGCAACTTTGAAAACCTCGCGGCCATTGTGAGTCATGCGCAGACCCACTTTGAAATAGGCCAGCGCCATCGACTGCACCAGCTCCTGAATGTGGGCGAATTCGGTTGCGGTTGAGCGAAGAAATTTTCGCCGCGCGGGAATGGTTGCAAACAAATCGCGCACGATAATCTCGGTGCCTGCAGACATACCGCAAGGTTGTGCCCCACTTTGAACACCCTGCCGCACAAGAATCTCAGTACCCACCGAATCATCTCGACGCCGGCTGCGCAAACAGAATTCTGAAACCGCCGCAATGCTCGGCAGCGCCTCGCCGCGAAAACCGAACGTAGAAAGATCGAGCAGATCGTCTGCGTGCGAAATTTTTGAAGTTGCGTGTCTCTCCAGCGCCATGACGGCATCGTCTGAGCTCATACCGCAGCCGTCGTCCGAGATTCGAATCAGCTGTCGACCACCGTCGATAAGCTCAATCTCGATTTCTTGTGCCTGCGCGTCCAGCGCATTTTCGAGCAATTCCTTGACTACGCTGACAGGCCTTTCGACAACTTCGCCGGCTTTGATTTGATTGATCACCTGTTCGGGCAGCTTCTGCACCACTCTCATGACACTACCTCACCTTGCGGGACGCTCAGGCTTTGATAGCCTGTTGGAGCAGGAAACTGAAGTACCCACGGAAGGAGTTCTCAGATATGTCGACGTCGAGCCTCAATTATTCGGATAAGCCTTGGGTTCCGTTCTACGCCAAGGGTGTGCGCGCTGACATTCCCAATATTCCATACGAAAACATCGGTGCGCTTGTGTCGAGCTCCGCGCGCCGCTTTGGCAACCGAAATGCGTTCATCACCTGTCTGGCCAATGGAATGGAAGGCAAAATCACCTTCTCCGAGGCCGAGCTCTATTCAAATCAATTTGCTGCATTTTTGCTCAAAGAACTACAATTGCAGAAGGGTGACCGTGTTGCGATTCAAATGCCCAACTGCATCGCCTACCCACTCGCTCTTTTTGGAATTTTGAAAGCCGGTTGCGTCGTTGTGAACGTCAACCCGCTCTACACCGATCGCGAAATGGAACACGCATTCAACGACAGCGGCGCGACAGTGCTGGTGATCATCGACATGTTCGCCGACAAGCTGCCGCGCGTTTTGCCCAAGACGGGCATCAAGCACGTCATCACCGTGAGCGTTGCCGACTTCTTTCCGCTGCCGCTTAAGATGCTCATCAAAACCCTTCTCAAGGTCAAAAAACAGGTTCCCAACTGCGACGTTCCGCACCTGCCCTTCCGTGAAGCCCTCGCGGCGGGTCAGGCGCGCATGGCGCAAAGTGAGAATGCTTGGGCACGCGCTGGAAACAGCGGTCAAGCCGCACTTGCTCTGCCGAGCGTGACTCTCGATGACCTTGCCGCCCTGCAATACACAGGCGGAACAACTGGCGTCAGCAAGGGTGCAATGCTCACGCACCGCAACCTGCTTTCAAACGTTTATCAAATTCTGGAATTTGCGAAGGTCGCAATCACAACTGGTCAGGAGACCGTCCTGACAGCTCTCCCGCTCTACCACATCTTTGCATTTACCGTGAACTGCTTGTCGTTCTTTGAAGAGGGCGCAACGAACATCCTGATTCCAAGTCCACGCCCCATCAGCAACCTCAAAAAGGCATTCGGCAAACATCAGGTCACCTGGATGACGGGTGTGAACACACTTTTCAACGCCCTGTGCAACGAACAGTGGTTTGTCCAGAACCCACCCAAGAAGATGAAGATGGCAATTGCGGGCGGCACAGCGCTGCTGTCAGCGACCGCAGAAAAATGGACAAATGTGGTCGGAACTCCCGTCATCGAAGGCTACGGACTGACCGAAACGAGTCCGGTGCTGACCTTTAATCCGATTGGCAACAAAGTGAAGAAAGACTCCATCGGTGTGCCGATGCCCTCGACCGAAATTCGCCTCGTCGATGACAACGGCAATGACGTCAAAGTCGGTGAACCTGGTGAACTCATTGCCCGCGGTCCGCAGGTGATGCCCGGCTATTGGAAGCGTCCCGATGAAACAGCCAAGACTATCAAAGACGGCTGGCTCTACACAGGCGACGTCGCAGTCATGGACAACGACGGCTACTTCAAGATTGTCGACCGCAAAAAGGACATGATCCTCGTCTCCGGCTTCAACGTGTATCCGAACGAAGTAGAGGACTGCATTGCGAAGCATCCGGAGGTTGTTGAAGTTGCGGTCATCGGTATTCCAGACGGCGCATCCGGCGAGGCCGTCAAGGCCTACGTCGTGCCGCGCTCTCCATCGCTGACTCAGGATGCTTTGCGCGCGCACTGCAAGGATATGCTCACTGCATATAAAGTTCCGCGCTTTGTCGAATTCCGCAAAGAGCTGCCGAAGACTCCCATTGGAAAAATTCTCCGCAAGGACCTGCGCGCCGAATTTCTTGCCTCGCAGCAGAAAAACGGCTGATATTCCCGAACGGACGCAATGACAAAGACTTTCCACGCGCAAGGTTTTCTACTCGCTGAACATTCAGTGTACGAAAACCTTGCGCGTTTACTTTTGGACGAGAGCACTCCTCCGGCACACAAGCGCTGGAGCGTCGTCTGTGAACGCAAAGAAGATTTGCTTGCCGTGAGGGCGCAAATTTTTGCGCTGCTCAACAAAATTCACAAAGAGAAAAAACCAGACGAGGAGCTCAGGGCGTGGGCCGGCATCAGCCTCTACACACCCGACACTCTAGTCAGGAATATTTCCCTCACGCTCTCCAACAACACACCGGCGGCACTCGGTCAGGAAATATATGAACAGCTTCGCAGGCCGTTCAGCGACGTTGTTGAACAAGAAAAACTGATGCGTCTGCTGCTGCTGAGGCTCGGCTACAGCCTGAGTGACGTCGCACCGCTTGCCAAACAGATTCTGACACTGGCCGACACCCCACTGCC
>JBEDKY010000418.1:0-8035 GCA_041171905.1 Pseudomonadota bacterium | reverse complement strand
GAATCATCCCCGTCAAAGGGACTGATCGCTTTCGACCTTCAAAGAATTATCGTTTGCAGCAGTGCATCCAACCGCCTTACTGACATCTGCCGGACAGGGAGGTGTTATGGATTCCACTGCGGGTCTGACGGTTGATGTTGTTCTCAGTTCTCGGCGCGAAACACTGCATCTGGCACCAGTCATTCATGCACTGCGTGCCGAGCGAAACTGCAGGGTCAGGGTTGTCGTCATTAAAACTCAGCGAAGCGATGTCGATGAAACCCTCGACAGTCTCTCGCTGCGGGCGGACATTCTTCTGAACATCCATGGTGCTCAGAAAAACTCCGGCACGTACTTTGGCGAAATCAATGTTCTGCTCGCAGAACTGTGGGCCCAGCGTCAGACTCACTTTTTGCTCAGCTTTGGACATTCTGGTGCCACCTTCGCCGCTGCCGTCGCTGCATTTCAAAACAACGTTTCCATCGCCCATATGGATGATCTGGGTGGTCTGCATCCCTACCGACATCTGCCGCGTCAGGCGCAGCAGTCGTGCCGCTCGATAGCGATACTCTCGCAGCTGCATTTCACCGTTTCAAACGAAGCGAAAAAAATCCTTCTGCACGAGGGAATCAGTGAGGAGAATATTTTCTCCGTAGGAAGCACTCTTGAGGACTCTGCAAAACTGATACAACAGCAACTCAACTCGCGCACCTACGTCTCAGAGCTTTTCAATGATGGATTTGCCAACCTCGGTGACCGCATTTTACGAGGACATTTCTTTTATGTTGAAATTGAATCTGAAAGATCTCTTGCAATCCTTGCCGAAGTCTTGCCCTATTATGCGGTGAGCCAAGACTTTCCAGTTCCGGTTTTGCACATTCAAAACAAATCGCTTCTGCAGAGGGTTGAATCCGACAAGGCATATCAGGCAACGTGCAAAGTCTCACAGCTTCGCCACTTACAGCGTTGCGCTCTATTGATGAAGGCAAACCTTGTGCTTACCGACTGCGAGGACACTCTCGAGGAGAGCGTTGCATTCGGGACGATGGGAATTCTTCTCAGGGAACATACCCTGCGCACGGACCTCATCAACTCGGGACTGGCCAGCGTTGCTCCGCAAGGCTGTGAACTGGTCATCGCCCAGATTGACCGTTGTCTGCAGCAGCCGCGCGGACGAAATTCATCCGGAGAATTTTCAGCAGCGCGTGCTTCGGAAAGTTGCGCAGCAAGCAAAATTGTCCGTGCTATCACCAGCCGAACAGATGAAAGCGCTCGAAGAGGGAAAACATCACTTCTATCGCGACAAGCAGGATGATGACTATTTCAAGGCGCTGGGCCAGAGCACTATTGCGCGCCTCGAGAATGATTCTCAGGGTTTCCTTGATAGTCTCAATCTTGTACTCGATGGCCTTGAATCGTTCTTCGAGGTCGAATGCGTTACGCAAATCGGCGTAGATGGACTCCATCTCGGCGTCGTTCCAAAGGATGTCCGGTTTGTCGAGCAAATGCAAAACACCCACCACCTCTGCCTGCGCCATTGAGGCGTCGGCAATCTGGCTATTGAGCTTCATTGCGGGAATCGCAATGCGTCCCTTGCGACGAACGCGATCAAGCATCGAGAGCACATGCAGCTTGGCCTGAGTGACAACCAACTCGTAATATTCCATCGCCACGCTCTGAGCGAGAGTCTGAGCGACCGCACCGAGGCGTTCCTGATTGATATTGGGCAAGACAAGACGATTGTACTCAACCTGAGCGCTGCGTGTATTATCGACGAAAATAAAAAATTTCTCAGCCGTGACACGCGGCTCTTTGAGCGAAAGCCCCAATGACTCGCGGAGAATTTCCACCTCACGGTGGCGCTGCTCTTTGGGAACCTCGACAAAAACAATCGCTCCAAATCGCCAGGCAAATGCGATACCGGAGTCCCGGTAGAGCTTGGCACGGACGTCATTTGCATCGAGAGATGGAAACGCTCCCCACTCTTCCGGAAGCTTTTCAAGTTCAAAATCTTCTTTGTAGGTTTCAGCGTGCAGCCCAAGATCAGAGGTGCGTCCGGAGCATATTTTATTGAGCCATTCATTGACTTCATCAGCGAATCTCGAGCGCTGATGAAGGCTCATGTCGGCCGAGTGGATCGACTCTCTGATGACGCCGTTGTTTTTGTTCGGGCCGAAGATACTGTACATCCGTTGCATCCTTTGTGCGGATTCTGCCTTACCAGCTTACGCACAACAACAAGAGCTGCAATGGCCACAATCGGAAATACGAGCCAATCCAGAAAATTCATACTCAACCCCGCAGCAGACTACAGCAATGCTGACGCAATTCGAAAAGTGAAAAATGCAGCGAGCCAGCCAGCCACAAGAAGCACCGTGAAACTCAAAAGAGTCAAACGCCACGACCTTGTTTCACGCTGCATTACCGCAAATGTCGCCAAACACTGCGGAGCAAAAATATACCACGCCAGCAGTGCGAGAGCGGTTGGCAATGTCCAGTCGGCCTTCAGCCTGTCGGCAAGCGCCGAATTATCCTCTGAGTCGGAAGACTCAACTGCGTACACAGTCCCGAGAGCACTCACCAAAACCTCGCGTGCAGCAAAACCGGGAATCATCGCCACCGAGATTTTCCAGTCAAAGCCGACGGGCTCCAAGACAGGAGCAATGAATTGGCCGAGCTTGCCCGCCACGCTGTAGCGGATGGGAGAATCAGTTGCTCCCTCTGGAGGCCGCGGGAACGTTGAAATGGCCCACAAGAGAACCATGATCGACAATATCAACGTTCCGGCTCGTACGAGAAATTGCCGCGCGCGCTCGTACAATCCGCGCAAAATAGTGCGCAGGGAAGGAACGCGGTAGGTCGGTAGTTCGAGCAAAAAATAACCACTGCTGCCAATCAGATTGAGCGATTTGAGTATGGAGGCAAACGACAGTGCGCTGAGTGCTCCGGCCAAATACAGTGCCGTGAGGACCAACCCCTGAAGATTCACAAAGGCAAAAATTTTCTGATCAGGAATGAATGCGGCAATCAGCAACGTGTACACCGGCAAGCGCGCAGAGCAGGTCATCAACGGAGTCAACAGGATAGTTGCGAGACGCTGCGGCTTGCTCTGGATGCTGCGCGAGCCCATGATTGCGGGAACCGCACAGGCAAAGCCCGACACTAGAGGCAAAACCGAACGTCCGGAAAGCCCGACCCTGCCCATCAGACGGTCGAGCAAAAATGCTGCGCGCGCCATGTATCCAAGATCTTCGAGAAAGAGCAGCGCAGCAAAAAGAATGACAATCTGCGGAAGAAAAACCAGCACAGCTCCGACACCGGCAATGATCCCATCGACAAGCAGACTGGTGAAAAGACTCACTGGCAGCTGAGCTCTTGCGAAATCTGCAAACGCACTCATGGCAAAATCAATCGCATCTGCGGGAATCGAACCCAGCGCAAAGACGGCCTGAAAGATTGCGACAATCACAACAAGAAGAAGCAAAGGTCCAAAAAAAGGATGCAAAGTGAGTCTGTCGATTTTTGCCGTCAGCGCCGAGGGATTTCCCGGATTTTCGATGACCCTGCGCAGGATTTCGTCAACCTTTGCGCGGCGCGCGATGATCTCCGCACGCGAGGAGGGTTTCCATTGCACAGTGGAGCCTGACTTTTGCGCGCCCAACGATTCTGCAGCCGATTGAGCCAATGACTGCAAACCGTCCTGTCGGGTGGCTGATGTCGGTACGACCACACAACCAAGAGCGTCCTGCAAAGCACGGACGTTGATCTGCATTCCTGAAGACGCAGCCAGATCCATCATGTTGAGCGCCACACACACAGGATAGCCCAACTGCAAAAGCTCCAATGCAAAGGGCAAATGGAGGCGCAAATTGGTGGCATCCAAAACAACAATCAACGCATCCGGACGATTCTCTGCGGCCGAGCCGCCGGTGAGAACCTCGTGGGTCACCCGCTCGTCTTCACTCTGTGGATTCAAGCTGTATGCGCCGGGCAAATCCAACACACGCAGACGGTGGCCCAAATCAACGCGCAGGTCTGATTCTACTCGCTCAACCGTCACACCAGGATAATTGGCAACCTTTTGTCTTAAGCCCGTCAGTGCATTGAAAAGGGCTGTCTTGCCGCAGTTGGGATGACCAACAAGTGCGACCAATGGAAGAATTTCGGAGCTCATGAGTTGTCTTCCTTTCCGGACGAGGTTTCTTCCGAAACGAAAATCAGCTCGGCTTCGCTGCGACGCAGTGCGAGGCGGGTGCCACAGACATCAACAACAATCGGATCACCTGAAAAAGGCGCCTCGTGAACGACCGCCAGCAGCTCGCCGGAATGAACGCCCAACTCCAACAAACGATCCGAGAGAGGATGCCCCGTAACCACATCAACAACCCGACAAATATCGCCTTTTCTGGCCAACTTCAGAGATTTAACAGTCATATTCAACACCTTTCGCAGCACCATGGAAAGGCTTATCGGTATTGAGAATCATTTTCAATAGCGCATTGCAGTGTTGCTGTGAATAAGGTACGAACTTAGCCGTAACCATCGAAAACAAGCAATTTTTTATTTGGAGACGTCGGGATGAAGAATCAGACATTGGTGAGGCTTATTTTGTCATTGGCTTCCGCAAGTGCCTTCAGCGTGCTTCCCCTGCATGCTCTGGCCAAAGCACCCGAAACCGTCGGAACTGTCGAGCTCGGATACTCCGCCGTCATGTCACACAAGATCCAAAACTCAACCAACGGAACCAAATTCGACTACGTTAAAAACGGCGGACAGGACATTCTCTTCCCGTTTGCCCGCGCCGATGTCACGCTGCGCACCAGCGAAAAAGATCGCTTCGTCTTCTTGTATCAGCCACTCGAAATCAACTCACGCGTTGTTGTCTACGATGACCTCAAGGTTGATGACGTCACTTTTGCCGCCGGCACACCCGTCGATTTTAAATATTCATTCCCCTTTTACCGTTTCAGCTGGCTGCGTGACACATGGTCCAATGAAACAACAAAAATCGCTCTCGGCGCAAGCCTTCAACTGCGCAATGCGCGAATCGAATTTACCAGCGTCGACGGCAAGCAACACCGCAGCAACCGCAACGTAGGGCCGGTGCCGATCTTCAAATTTCAGACACGCACTCAACTTGAAGACGGCGTCTGGTGGGGAACCGACGTCGACACAATTTATGTTCCAGTCAAATATCTCAACGGCGGAACGTCAGACGTCGAAGGCTCATTCCATGACGTGGCTCTCAAACTTGGATTTCCGGTTGTGTCGTGGCTCGATGCGGCTTTTGTGACCCGCTACATCGGCGGCGGCGGCAAAGGCACGAGCAAAAATGCCAAGCGCGGCTCAGACGGCTACACGGACAATCAAATTCACACGCTCAACTTCTCGCTCGCGCTGAATCTCAAAAACTGATCCAACGCGCACTCGGGTGAACTCTGAAACCTGCCAACCGCTCACAAAAGATAACCGGAGCCGCCGTTCAGTACGGACTGTCTGTACTGAGCGGTCTTGCGACCTTCGTCGGCCTGAAGGTCCTCCAACACACTTCGGAGTCCGACGAGGTTTTCTCCCGACTCTCCTTGCTGGTCCTGTCATTTACAACTTTTCAGATAATCGCGGATTTCGGCACCCACACGCAGTTTCTTCGAACATATCAACTTGCAGATGACCGCCGCCGACCAGCGTTGTGTCTTTTGCTGCTGCATTCACGCCTCGCGCTTGGTTTATTGATCGTGGTTCTGGCACTGGCTTATGGTCTTTCCGCAGGCTTTACGCAAAACATGCTTGCCGCCTTTCTGTGCTATCAACTGGCGTTCATTCCATTTGCCTTCATCAGCACAGCCGACTCGGTCTTTTTTGCGCGCCATGAGTTCAACAAAGCAGTTGCCGTTCGAATTGCTCGCCTTACTGCCTTGCTTGCCTTTCTCGCGGCCGCAGCCACGGCACCGTCGCATGGTGAGCTCTGGATCGCACTTAGTTCAACTCTGACATTTGCCCTGATCGCGGCTTTGATTTGGTTCTTGATTCTCCGCAAGCATATTTCGCAGTCTTCCGACACTCTCAAAATGAATTCAAACGTCTTCGCGCATCTCGGCTCGGACGGCAGAACCTTTTTGAACGGCAGCGCAGTTGCCGCACTTGTGATGAGTGTGACTACGGCGCACGGCATCGTTTCACACTCGTTGCTCGTCCGCTCTGTGGGTGAAAATCGACTGACCGAACTCAACACAAGCATTGCGCTGTCGACCCCGGCTGTACTGGCATTTCAAACGCTTGTGCAGATGGTGGGCGCAAATTTGTCCATCTGGAGTTCGCTTGAGACGAGCGAACGACTGAAGAATTATCGGCGATACGCGCTGCGCACGCTGTTGATTCTCGCACTGATGTCGGCGGGACTTTGGATCGCAGACGTCCTTGGCATCGTCGGTTGGTTCTTTCCGCGCTCAACCGCTGCGGCACTACCCATGTCACAAATGCTGATTCTTGCCCATTGGGCACTGAATCTTGCCGCTCCATTGATTGTGCTCTGCCAGTACTTGAACCGGCAAAAGTCTGTGTTTACCGCACTGGCCGTGTCGGCTTTTGCAGCTCTTGCAGTGCAACTGTGGTGGGTTCGACAACTTCAGGAGCAGGCGTATTTATTGAACCTGTTTATCATGGGGTTATTGACGGTGTGCACAACATTCATCATTTCCGCACGCGCGCGCCCGACTTCGCCGGCAAGCTCCTGAGCACGTCTTCAGCAACCCGCTCACCAAGCTCGAGCGCGTAGTTTGTACCTCGGTCCCATGGATACACGTGTGCCATACTGGCATGAAAAAGGCGCGACACGCCATGCACATGCACAGATGGAACAAACCGTGAAGCATTGGGACCCATGATCGGCTGAGCGTATTCCTCGCGGAACACCCTGCTGCGGATGAGCCAGTCGTCCGAGAATTGAGGGTTGATCAACCGGCAGCCCTGCAGAGCCAAATCAACCAACTGTTCGTCGGTTTGTTTCCATTCCTCGCTGCCGGTCGGAATATATTTGGCAAAGTAAACGAGAGTCTCGTTGTCATACTCTTTTGCATCAGCAAAATTCGTATGCTCGATGGCCGCCAAAAACGGCTGAAACGGCGGATTGCGTTTGAGGCTGTACCAGTAGTGCTGTCCCAGCCGTTGATTGAGTGCAAGGATGATGACCTGCACTCCCAAGGCCGGCTGACCGAGTGTCGATTTCACGTGCTCGGGTGCATACTGACCAACAAGCGATGCAAATGCACGCGGAGATGCGGCCACGACAACGGCATCATGCTCCTGAATGCCATGACTCAGCGCAGCAACCGTCCAGCCGTCACGCGTGCGCTCGACATTGATTTTTTGCGCGTTTTTTAGCACACGCACGCCTTTCTCGAGCAGGAATTGTTCCGCCTTGACGATAAATTCATCAAAGCCACCGCTAAACGTGCCTAGCTCAGGCGTTCTGCACTTGAGCCTCGCCCAGAGCCACGCCATGTTGACTTCAGAAGCGTGACGCTCGCCGAATTTTCCCACCAGCAGCGGCTTCCAAATCTTCTGATAGCCGTCTTCGCCCATGTAGCGGGAACACCACTCTTCAGCGGTAAATTTTTCCAGCTTCTTCCAGCGGGCAACAAACTTGAGGAATGCGAGAGCAGCGCCCATGCGCAATTTGTCGGCCAGATTCAAATCAGGATACTGCAGCAATGAGCGGGCAGAATCGAGCTGTACGAATTCACCCGAGTCGATTTGAATAACGGTGGATGGACGACGGAATTGGAGACCGTCGAGAGCATTCCAGAGTCTGCTAAATTTGAAAACGTGCTTATCGCTGCGAAACCAGTGGTGGTAGAAAATCTCCAGCGAAGAGCTCCACGTCATCTCGCGGAATCCGGCTGCGAGGCCTCCAAGTTTTTCATTTTTTTCGTAGAGGACGACCTCAACGCCGCGCTGCGCAAGCACACTTGCACAGGCAAGGCCGGTGAAACCGCCGCCGATGACCGCCACACGCATTTTCGACCCCAGAATTTCTATCTGGGGTTGAGTGTACCAA
>JBEDKY010000417.1:0-15444 GCA_041171905.1 Pseudomonadota bacterium | reverse complement strand
TTATTTGGTAAAACCTCTCGCCGGTTGCGAACTTCTCTCGGTGTTGCCACCAAAATCCACTCGCCCTTGCGTGAGGCTCTTCCCGCACTCTGTGACTTCTTTCTTCTCTTTTCAAAGAACTTCTTCAACCGTTGAGATTGGAGAACGCGGTAGGTAGTCTGTCGATTGGATGTTGTCAAACAGAGATTTTAAGTTTTTTCAGAAATAATTTAAGCGACTAAATTTACAGGTAAAATTATGAACCACATACTGCTCGCGGGTGCATCAGGACGGCTTGGACAAGAGATATTGGCGGCTGGACGACACAAGTCTGCACAGGTACATGCCGTCGCGCGCAACGAATTGCCCAGCATTGCAAAGAAGATCAGGGAAATTGCGTCCAAGTCGAACGACCGTTGTATTGTTATTGATGTCACTCTGCCTGAGGGAACAGAGAATATTGTCGGTGGACTCATTACAGAAGGTGTACCTGCGGGTTGCGCAGCCGTGATTATTGGCTCGACCGGCCATTCGCCTGAGCAGCTGAAAAACATCGACACACTGGCTGCCAAGATTCCTGTTGTTTTATCAACCAACTTCTCACGTGGTGTTTTTCTTCTCGAAGAGCTCTTAAAGGCAAAGACAAGCTCAGGAAAGAGCGTCGCAGAACTCGCACGAATTCTCGGATTCGACCTTTCGATGTGGGAATCCCACCACACGCTGAAGAAGGACGCCCCGAGTGGCACTGCCCGAACACTTGCTACTGCCGCTGCAATTCCGCACGAGCGCATTGCCTCGACACGCGTTGGAGCGGTCGTGGGAGAACACGCTGTGTTCTTGAGTCAGGAGTCAGAGGAGCTGCGCATTACCCATACAGCTCACGCGAGAAAGCTATTCGCTGAAGGCGCGCTTGACTTGTGCGAGCGGATTTTCACTGGTGCTCTTCCCGCCAAATTATACTCAACTGGCGATGCTTACCGTTCACTGCTGACTTCAGCACCGACAAACAAGTGATAAAGATTGAGCAACAATTCGCTTCCCGCCCGTTTGCTTTTTATTGCTGATTTTTTGCGGCAAACGAGTCGACCAGCGACTCGAGTGCCCGCAAAGGAGTGACTGGTCCACGACAGGATTCCACATTCCACAGAGGTGATTCAGACTCACTCTGCTCGGACCACATGACTGGAATGAGTCCGCTCTGCCAGTACCAATTCAGCCGCATGACAGGATCACCAAGCAATTCTGCCGCAGGACGAAGGATGGAGTGTTTCTCCGGAAACTGTTCCGGCGGATAGCGCATCTGCAGCTTGCGGTATCTTTCTCTGACAACACTCTGCGCAGCCCATACTTCGACCTTGAGTGCCGCTGCTGCATGGTCTGGACTCAGATTTTCCGTAGGTTGCGCCGGACTCCACTCATGTGAAATCGTCTCGCAAGGAGTGCGACCACGCGGCAGCAGCTCGAGCCGCAACAGTTTGATGTCCACAGCTGCTCGTCGTCGGGGTTCTATTGAAGCTCGCGACATTGAATCTCCTTCGAGTGGTCGAAAATCATTCTGTCGTAACGGTCTGCGCGCGAAGAAATTCCGCAACATATCGATACGTCGCCGGAGCACCGTCTTCGCCATGATCACCGGAACTGACGTCATCAAGATGCGCAGCAGTCATCTCGGGCTCGAAATGACGCAAGCATTCGAGTGCCTGTTTCGTCAGTTTCAGCTGCGCATCCAATCCGGAAGGAAAATAGTTGCGCTTGGCCTGCGCGCGCGCAAAAGTTGCCGGCATTTCGGCGACGCTGGCGATGGCATACAACCAATATTCGTCGAGCCGATCGGGTTCCCGTTTGTAGTAATAGGCGAGAGTCAACAGAGCCACCAACAATTGATGTTCGGCTGGACTGAACGACCACGCGACCGATTTAACTGCCGCAGAAGGATCCGCACTCAATGACCAATAAAAACTACGTTGGGCAAGGTGGGAAAAAATCCGCTGCCAGTCGCAGGGCTCCCCGAGAGCAATGGAAAATGCGACGGCGGAAATCATACAATATAGGTCGTCGGGCTCGGCGCGTAATCTCTCGTTATTAAATCGCTGAAATTCGCCAATAACCTCAGCTCCATAAACGTGCCGGCTGACCGAGGCGGGAAGAAAAAACTTTTGAAAACCAGACAACAATAGCGCATCGGTTGCCTGCAATTCCGCGCGAAGATCAGCATGAAGCTCGCCCGCAGAGAAGCCATTGACGAGAAAAGCCTGCAAATCTGCGGCAGAGCCCGCACACCAGCAAGCAAGTTGGTCGCGTGCACGACCTATCTCAGACAAAATAATCTGTGCATGCGGCTGCTGCTCCGGAGGGAGCTTTCGCAAAGCGAACTGACGCACCGCTAGAATTGCGTTGCAGTGTTCCCATTCATCAATCAATTGACAAAACTCGCGCTGAATAACCCGCAACTGTGCAAGACACGCGCGCACGGAAGATATCTCGGTTGGTGTCTGCCAGCACTCTGACGACAAACCACATGCTTTGGCCAAGGAAAAACGAAATGGAAACGGGCTGAAGGAGTCGCTTGGTGAAAGCTGCACTCCCCATTCTGTGATCCGCACAAAAAAATCAGGTACGCCTTGCTCCGACAACAATATCGCATCAGGTGAAACATCTGCAAAATGCACGACGGTGCGAAATTGAAAGTTACGCTCATCTGGTGCGTGGAAAAAATAGAGGGCAAGATTGAGCGCACCTTCGGCGCTGCGGAGGCATTCCTGCCATGCATCAACTTCAACTCGCGCATCGCCAGACAAAGCGTCTTGAAATATTCCGAGCAAAATGTCTTTGACAGCATCAGTCACGCGATGGGCGATCTGACCCCTGTGTGCATCGACAGGCAAAGGCTCAGGAATTCCTTTGTAGCGCGATAAAAAGTCAGGGAATAAGTGATTTTCAGAAACACTCAATAACAACGCTTCGAAAGTCTGCCATCGGGTTTGCAGTCCATTTGCGATCCGCTGACTGAGGTGGCTGGTTTCGTTCATTGAGGTTCCGTTCCACAGATGGAGTTTATTTTCCGAAAGCCCCATCGAAACGACTTTCGATGGCATCCAGCTCATCATCACAATCCTCGCCGCTGAGAGATCTTCCCAAGAGCGATTCATACTCGCTGATTAAAGTCATTAACTGAGAATATTCAGGCGTACCGGAACGAACCCGCATCAATTGTCTCCGGGCTTTGACCAAAAAAGCGTTCTGCTGGACTGCAGGTGTCGTATGACTGCGCAATTCGGCAACTGGACGAGGGGTCGATACTGGCTGAGGAGGTTCAGACAAAGGTACCGAGATCCAACCGCTGACCTCTCCGGTACGACTGTCAAAAACAGCTTCGGCCTGATTGTCTGTCTTCAGTTGTTTGGCAAGGACATGCACCATGCCGTTTTGATCGTATGTGAGTTGAATCTCACATTGACTTGCCGCCGGACACGGCTGCTTGAGAGGAAACATGAACGTGCCAATCAGACGGTTCTCGCCAACCGTATCGCCCTCACCCTGTACCACGATGACTTGGACTGCAGCTTGATTTTCATAGAGCGTATTGAAAAACTCGCTGCGCTTGGAAGGCAGGGCTGAATTGCGGTGAATGATCGGGGCAACGCGCAAAAGTGAGCGCAGCTCGGAGTGAAAATCGCCGACACGGTCACCAAGAATCGTCTGCAGCTGGTCTTCGGAAACAGCGCTCAATATACCAAATTTGCGCGCCACTTTCTTAAAGTTTTCATCGATGCTGCGGCTGTCTTCTGCGACCCCCACACCAAGCGAGTGACTGCACACATCGACAAGAATTGTGCTCGGCTCCAGACCCAGAATAATCGCAGCTTGAACTGCAGCCCCCCAACTCACAGCGAGATCGGGCTCAAGCCTTGCGTCCACCTGACAATGCGGAAAATGCAATTCAAGTGATTTCCTGACGAGGCTCACGCGGGTGCTGCCGCCGACAAGCAAGATTCGTGAAATGTTTTTTGCCTTTTTGCGCGCGGCATGGATGGCACGCTCGGTCAGTGACAATGTGCGCTGAATAAACGGAGCAGCCAAGCCTTCAAAGAGGTCTCGCGCCACGACAACATCAATGGATGCACCGGTTTCGTCCAACGACGATGACTGGACATGCACTTCACCATCGGTTTGAAAGCGCTTCTTGGCATCCTCGGCAAGCCGCAAAAGTGATTTGAAACCTGCGCTTCCTGCTTTGATACGACGGGCTGCCAAGGGCGGCTGTACATGTTGCAAAAGATGCTCAGCCAAAGCCTGATCAAGATCATCTCCGCCGAGACGGACATCTCCCTCGCTCGAAAGAACGTTGAAAACCAGGCCTTCCCGCTCGACAACGCTGACGTCGAAAGTTCCGCCGCCCAGGTCGTAGACGACAAGACTCTCGCGCTCGATATGACGGACATCTGGCAACATACTGTATGCGAGCGCGGCAGCAGTCGGTTCGTTCACAATGCGAAGGACGTTGATGTTTGCCGATTCTGCCGCAGCAATGGTGGCTGAGCGGGCGGCATCATCAAAGTGGGCAGGCACCGTGACAACGGCCCAGAGTCCACCGTGACTGGCAACTTCCTCGCGCAGCTGATCATGATCGGCAAGATGCTTTAGAACTGCGCAGGCCGCCTGTTCCGGAGAATATTCCTTCCCATTCGAACTGAATGCCTTATCTGTGGAGCCCATCTGCCGCTTAGTGCTGCGAATCAGTTCAGCCATATTCTCGCCCGCTTTCTGCATTGCTTCACGACCAACCAACTCATCCTGCAATAGTTGATCCCAATAGACGACCGACGGCACCAGGAATTGTTCATCTGCATACGAAAGCGTCAACGGCTGCTCACGGTGCTCTTTGAATACGGATACCACGGAGTTCGTGGTTCCAAGGTCAATTCCAATGGCCCTGACGCCAGCTGGCGGCCGATGAGCAACGCCAGAATCGCGGGCTGACAACGGCTGCACTTGTCGTGTACCTTGAGGACGCGGCCGAAAGGGAACAACCGTCATTCTGATATGACTCCCAAGCTGTTGATGGTAGCGTATGATGGCTCGCAAAACATGCTTTGTATAGCTTTGCTGAAGTGAGAACACAATGAAGCAACCGACAACAAAAAATCATCTACTTTCCTCACATAGCGTTGAAATCGGCGGGGAAAACTACATGAGCATGTCGCTCAGGCTGATTATGCCCGGCGATTTGAATGCAGCCGGTCGGCTTTTTGGTGGTCGTCTGATGGAATGGGTGGACGAAATTGCCGCACTCTACTGCATGTCTCAATTAGCCCGCAAACAGATTGTCACGAAGAAAATCTCAGAAGTGATATTTAATGAACCTGCCGACTTGAGCGACGTGCTCGAGTTTTTTTGCAGGACAAAATCGGTCGGCCGCACTTCGGTGACAATTGAGTGCCTTGTCATGACCAAGATTCTCTCACCCAAAGACCGCGTCAAATTGATTGTCGGCTGCGATTTGGTGTTCGTATCGATTGACGAACATGGCAGGCCCGAACCGCATGGCTATCATCAGGAGAACTCCCCCACATGAAGTTGGTCGTCATCCGTCATGGTCAAACCGACTACAATGCACAGCGTCGTTTTCAGGGACAGGCCAATATTCCGCTGAACGACGTCGGACGCGCACAAGCACGACGCGCAGGACTTCTTTTGGGTCAGGTTTTGGAAGCGAGGGAAGAATCTGCCCCGCCCCTGACAATCACTTCGAGCGACCTACTGCGGACACAGGAGACGACGCAAATCATCTGCAATGCGCTTTCAGCTGCGCACCCGAACGTGTCCACGAAGGTGGAACTCGAACCAAGGCTGCGTGAATTTCACTGCGGTCTTTTTGAAAATTCAACTTACGAAGAATTTGTTCAGGCGAATCCCGATGTCGCTTCGAACTATATGAAGCTCTTTGATGAAGACCCCTATGCCACCCGGTTTCCTGGAACTGGTGGCGAGTCGCGATTGGATGTGATGAACCGCGTGGGTGCAGCGCTGACAGATGTTCAGAACCGGCCGGCAGCGCACCCCGCGATTTGGGTTGTTCACGGCGGAGTGATTGATGTCTTGCTTGAACTGACACATATCCAAAACGGTCAAGCAAAAGCAAACAGGATTAGCGCTGGGAACGGGGATGTTCTGATTTTAAGTCACGCGGAACGCGGCGAAAAAATCTCCAGACAAAGCTTGCAACTCGGGCATTCGCAAACGTGGCAACTTGAAAGGCACTATAAGGTGGGCGATACAATCGCTGCGAAAGTTGTAAAGTAGGCCAGCACGTGCCGTGTGCGTCAATCCATCCGAAAAGCTGCACCCATGCGCTCAATCCGCACGCCGAAAATATCGGATGCTGCTGATGCTGTAGTCTGACGGGTGAAGACATCGACACGCTCACTTGAAAGCGGATAGGGAATATCATTCAACGGCAACGCAATTCTGGCACAGTCTGCCGCACTGGCAACATAACCACTCTCGGCTGTAAATTCTGCGTGACCGGTTTTGGAGAGATTGAAGACAACAGGTGTTGGAGCCGCGCCATCAAACTGTTGATAGCCTCCGGCGACGAGCCTGCCGTCTCTATGGATATATGCCATTCGGAGCTCATCATGACCAGCACTGGAATACCGTTTCGACCATGAAACATTTCCTGCGAAATCAACTGAAGCCAGCCAGCTGTCAGCTCCTGAGGAAGTTTGCGATGAATTTTCCAGCCACACACCGGCGAGCAGCAAACCATCCGGCGAGGCAATCAGTGAGAATGGATGAACCGACGCCGAAAGCTTGGTGATCATAGTTATTGCAGCATCCCGCGTGATTGTGACAATCCAGGGCCGACGCTCAATCGCGTCTCCTGTTTTTGTATCGACATATCCAAGCACTGCCAGTTCGTTGTTCTTTTGGCTGATTGGCTCTGTGATGCTGACGACTCTTCCTGCGGTGATCAGTTTGGATGAAATGAGGGTACCTTCTGAATCTGCGAAGGCAATCCATCCCAAACTCTCCTCGCTCGTCTTGAGCTGATTGGAGGACAATGAGGCCGAACTCAACACCACGTTCCCGCCAAGGACTAGCCTGCCCCCAGGTAGACTGCGCACGGCGTTGACGTGGCCGCGGCCTGCAGCGGAAGACAGGAGTCGAGTCCACATGAGCTCACCGGACGGCGACAGCTTGGCGACAAAAGCCTCTCCGGCCCGATTTTCGGATGAATCGTATTGTCCCACCAGGAACAAAGCTCCATCATCTGGACTTTCGTCGGCGGCAAGAACCCTGACACCGGATTGATTTGCAAACACGTAGCTCCAGAGCGGTGTTCCGGAGGAGTCGACTCGCTGTGCAAAATATCCGGACTGACCATCGCCCAACAACAACTGGCCGCCATCCTGCAAACTGTGGACGACTGACCACACCTGCGCAGAACTGTTCAGGCGACGCGCCGTGACAACACTTCCGTCTTGGGCAAACCGCATCAACTGCATTTGGTTGCCGGCTGACGATGACATCAACAAACCGTCCTGCTGACTCCGTTCAAAAACAATGTTTGCCGAGGAGTTGAGTTCCGTTGGAGAGACGAAGTAACGCCAGGCATAGGTTCTCGAATCAGCAGCGGAAATTTCGGGTTTCTTGCAGGCTCCTTCCGCCACAGGAGCGCTCATCAGCTCCCATGACTTTTCTTCTTTACCAAGCATGATGCCAAGCGCCTGAAGGTACAACCCAACAGCAGTGTCGGCATCTGCTGACGTTCGGAAGCAGCTCGCATCCTTCAGGGAAGTTTCATGTGTCGAATAGAGCCGCAGCGAGGCATACGCCCCAAGCATGTCGTAAAGCGACAAGTCCGATTTCAGGCGAAAACCAACTTTAAACCTTGCTTTGGGCACCTGCACATAAGGCGGTAGCGATGTCCCATGATGTCGATATTCTCGGACAGCCTCAGCTTTGCCATTTGCGAACGACAAACCAGACTTGAATTCTGATTCGCGTGAACCCGAAAGGAAAAGGTCACCCGTGACTGCAATCTGTGACGTGAGTTCGAGGACGGATGACGGAGTCAACACGAGTGGAAAACCACCAATTGTCAGCAACACGGGTTTATAATTCGCTCTGATTATTGGCCAGTTCTTGGTGATCGGCACATCGATGCTGCCAGTGATCGAGAACTGACTGAATTCAGATCCGGACATTTCGTAGGAAAATTCTTGAAGCATTCCATTCTTGATTCGGATAACGACGTCAGCACCCATCTGGGAGCGGAACAAAGAGTTCAGCCGAAGCTGATCATCGCGCGTGGAATGGCGACCGTCGCGGTCGGCAATCACAAAATCCTTGATTTGAATTGCAAGACTGAGAATTTTTCCAGTTGTGCCGAGTTGCTGTTCCTGACTCACGACCCCACTGGATTCTTGGGTGGTCTCGGAACTTGTCATGGACTCCAAAGCAATCTGCTGCCGCACTGAAGCATCGCTCACTGCATCGGTCAGCGCGGCCTGCGATGTTGAAAGAAGGATTTGCGTCGGTGTCTCGCTGCGAAAGGTGATTCTGCGCAGAGCGCCGTGCGGTGAAACGGGTGAAGGCGGAAGCACGAGAATATCGTCAACGGCGAGAGAATCTGGTGCAAAGCCCGCTGAGACTCCACGTGCCGATTTATCGAGACTCAGTCGGCCGTCGGAACTGATTTGCGAAAATATACCAATATCTTCTGGACGGATGATCCGCGCGCGGGGCGACGGTATGATAAAATTTTCGTCCTCGTCCGAGCCCAGACCCAAATTGAACGGGGCAGGAGGCTGTTCCTGACGGCAGGCTGAATTGAATTGAAAAAGTACAAAACAAACAGAAGCAATCTTGGATATTTTACGCACCGACACGATTCCTCCGCAGCCAGATCGAAAGAATCAGCGGTTTGCTGTAACGCAGGTGCCCTCAATGACGAGACGCTCGGTAAAGGACAGAAAACTCAGGTCGGTACGGTACTGCGTTGTAATTCCGGTGATGTAACCGTCTGCGCATTGACCAATCAGCTTGGAGTAGGCCTGCTCAACAAAACTGTTGTTGGTTTTGAAGAGGATATAGCTTTCCGAACCTTCGGCAGTCACTCGTTTCCCTTGCTTCAATCCAGTGAAGTCGGTCGCACCGTACTGGTGTATGCTGTAAGCACAACCGGTGCTCGCCAGAGCGACGAGCACAAGAAAAATCTTGCTCACTTCGATCCCCCTGATTTGTCGGCAGCAGCGCTGCGCGCGCGCTTGGCATCAAGACAAAATCCCGTGGCAGTAATCTCATCTTTAGATGCGATGAAATAGAGGGTAGACTCGTATTTCGTGAGAATTCCAGTGACCTTTCCGCTGCATTTCGCGCGCAATTGATCGGTCAGCTGATCAACATAATCGTTGTTGAAGTTCAGCCCCAAAATAACCCATTTGCTGACATTTGCAGTCACCTGTTCGGCACGATTTTGCGGAATGCTGGTGACGGATACACTGCGCAGTGAGGCACACCCAGCCGCCAGCTGCGCAAGCAGAGCCACAACAATGACGGAACGGCGAAGATGGAAACAGCGAGCGATATTCGACATCAGCGATTCTCTCCCAAACAATAACCCGTAATGCGAACACCTTCCGCACTGCCATAGTAAAAGTTGCGGAACTCACGATTTGAAACCAAGCTGTGAATTTCGCCCTTCGGACATTTTTCCAGTATTTTTGCGGCCAGACCGTTCCACAGACCGATGTTGTAAACAGGATTACCCGTGCGCGGACCCCACTGAAACAAACCGATTATATTTTTTACCGTCTCGGCCTCATCCTTTTTGCCAGTCACTCTGCCGACAGCTTTAGACGTGTTTTCCACGTTGATCCCGATGTCGGTGATCTCGACCACAAACCGCGTTCCTCCGGATGAAATGTCACCAATCGAAGTCCGGTGCAGTGTCATACATCCAGACAACAAAAGCGTGCAGAATCCAACACCCAGCACCTTTGCAAACATATATTGACTCCATACAATTCCTTAAAAATAATTCTGAACCACGTTCAGTGCAATCACAGTCGATAAAACCTTGGCGCAATCGCGGAGAGACACGTGCCCTTCCCCCCCCTGAGCACAGCCCCTGCAACTCTGGCAGTCGCAGCAATGAGTCTGACTTGCATCTTTAGTTGTGTGAAAAAGTCCAGACAGCAAACTTCGTTGCCGCGTGCGGCTAAAGTGGATCAGCTTTCGAATGCCTGCCAAGCGGTTCTCCCCGCCGCAGAATTCAACATGCTCAGTGCCCAATTGACTTCAGCATCACCGCTGGGAATCGTGAGCACAAATGATTTACACGGGCACACGGACGCGCGCACCTTTCAACTCAACCTGCCCGGCTCAGCTGCACGAACGATCAAGGCAGGCGGTTTCGAATTGATGGCTGCCTATCTGGCTGCGCTCTGCAGACACTACAAGGGGCGCCTGCTTTTCCTCGATGCGGGCGACTCCTACCAAGGGACCCTGATTTCCAATTCATCCTCAGGCCAAGTCGTGCTGGAACTGTTTTCCTCACTCGGACTGGCTGTCAGCACATTTGGAAATCATGAATTTGATTTTGGACAAGTCCGCATCCGCGACTGGCTTTCATCACCACAACGTCGATTTTGGTATGTAACAAGCTCCTTGAGCACAGCAGAAAACGGCCGGAAAATTCCATGGACAGATTTGAACGTTCCGCGCTTTGCCCGTTCCGTTGTTCTAGATGTCGCTGGTGTGAGGGTCGGCATCGCAGGTTACACAACCGAATCTACAGCCGTGAAAAGCATTCCATCGAATGTGTCGGGTGTCGCTTTTCACCGTCTTTCCGAAGTGCTCTCGCAAGAGGCCAAGCCTTTACGCGCACAGGGCGCGCAGGTCGTTCTGCTTTTGTCGCACGCAGGCGGGGCGTGCAATATGCTCCAGCCGTCGGATCAGGGCGACACAGCATGCCCTCAAAACCTGTCAGATGAACTCGGACAGGTACTGCGAAACACACGATCCGCGCGTGAGGACTGGCAACTTGTGGTGGCGGGACACACACACAAGGCACAGCGACACGTCATCGCAGGCGTGCCGGTCATGCAAACAACTGGACTCGGTTTAAGTCTCGCTCATGCGACAGTGGATTTATCCGGGAAATCTGCATCGGTAAAATTAAACGATCCGATTTTCTTGTGCGAACGTCATTTTGAGGGCTGGTCTGGGTGTCATCCCGATGAATTTGCTTGGCGTCAGAACAACCAAATACCGCTGGGCCGCGAGCTCGAACCGACAGTCATGGGTCAGCCTGTCCGTGTTTCCGACAGCACACAAGCAAGTGCACTTCTGAACCTCTATCGCGACTCTCTGAAGAAGCAGATGGAACAAAAAATCGTATTATTGACTGTTGATCTCCCCCATAACAGAACAGGCCAGTCGGCTGCTGCCGCGTGTCTTGCGGATGCCTGGCTGCGCGGAATTCAAAATTCCGGCGAGATTTGGGGCGAAACATCATCAGCTGATGTTGAAGTTGCGGCATTGAATGCGGGTGCCCTGAGAAGCGGTCTTTCAGCTGGCGATTTGACATTCGCTAGGCTCTTTGAAGTTTTGCCTTACGACAACACAGCCCACATCGTTCAACTCAGCCGTGACGAGCTGCTTGCCTTTGCCAAGGCTCAGGAAGAGAGTCCGCATGACTATCTCTTCGTCAGCGAAGGACTCGCCATCCAACGCAAAGAAAACTCTCAGCCCTCTCCGCGGACAAACGCAATCTTAACCAGCGGAAGATTGAATAAATCAGCTGCAGAGACGTACTCTGTCGCGTTGACCACTTATTCGAAAACTTTCGTTGAAAAAGCCGGCATCAAAAAAAACATAATTGATTCAGGATTGTCTGTGCGCACTACAATTGCGGAATCTCTGAAAAAGAGCGCACGGGAAATTCAATCGTGTGTGAACCCAGATTCCAGCAGAATGCAAATCGTTCCTTAGTTATTCAGAAAATCGAAAAGATTGTCAGGAGATGGTCTCACTACTTTCCTGTTGTCTTGATCAATTGTCCGCACGCGGCGGAAATGTCACGACCCTTGGAGAGCCGGACGGTCACAACGTGTCCCTTTTCCTTCAACGCATCCCTGAACTGCCAGACCCGCGCCAACTCGGGTCTGCGAAAAGCAGCGCCCTCGTGTTCATTGAGTGGTATCAGATTTATTTTAACCTTGAGGCCGGTGAGCAAATCTGCCAGCGCCGCGGCATGCTCGGCAGTGTCATTCACATTCTTCAGAAGTGTGTATTGGATCATAAACGGACGCGCATAAACTTGTGCACGCTGCCTGAGAACTTCCACGACCTGCGAAAGCGGATGCCGCAGATTCACCGGCATCACCTTGCTGCGCTCGGCATCGAACGGCGAATGCAGGCTCAGCGCAAGGCACGTTTTTGAATTTTTCAACAATTCGTCGAGCTGCGGAAGGAGTCCAACGGTACTGACCGTGATCTTGTTGTGGCTGATTTGCAAACCCTGGGTGTCGGTGAATATTTCAATCGCGGGCAGAAGTGCAGACAAATTGTCCAGCGGTTCACCCATGCCCATGAACACAAGATTCGACACACGCTCGTATTCGGCCACCGCGCCACCCTGTTCCTGCCGCCACAATTCTGCAAGCAAGACCTGACCGACAATTTCGCTGACCGTCAAACTGCGCAAGAGCCCCATCCGGCCCGTCTGACAAAACCTGCATCCTTGGGCACATCCGACCTGAGTCGACAGACATTGAGTGAGTCGACCACGCTCGGGTATCAGAACTGTTTCAATTTCCAATCCGTCGGCAAGCTGCATGACGAGCTTGCTCGAACCGTCCATGCCGCTCGTCTCGCTGCGTACGACCCGCATGGGAATTTCGAAGGAAAATTTCTCTCGGAGAAGTTCCAATGTGGCAAGGTGAGTCTGCTCAGGAAATACCGGAGGCCACACCAGACGAGCCGAACGCGCATAGAGCCCCTCAAAAACCTTGCTCGCGCGGCTTGTAGCGCTCTTACCGCCAAAGGCGGAGCCCAGCAAAGTTGATAAGTGATTTCGGGTGATTCCCAAAATATTGTCGGGCATCGGACCTCCTCGATGCGCGCAGTCGTATCGGGAGATTTGAGCTTGGGTCAAGCAAAATCAGGGCTTAGACAGGTCAGCTTCGGCTTTTATGGCGCGCTCTGACAGGCAATGCCTCGGGCCGTCGGCGGAAAACCAAACCACAGAGAGGAAGTGCCAGCAAAATGAGCGGCGAAAATGGCACTGTTGCCGATTTCCCTCCCGACGATAGGTCTCCGCACAGGACTCGCTTTTGCTGGACCGGCTGGTACAGACTTCCCGCAAAAGGCGGAAGCGCTTTGGCTGCCTCGCCGGTAAAAACCGCTGCAGGTTTGGGATCAAGAGCTGGCAGGGCACTCGGTTGCGATTCCTTTTCGTCCAAGTCTTTCAGGAGGTCGCTCACTGCCGGACAGCCGGTGGTCGGATCGACAGTTGCGTTTGCAAAAAGTTGCCGCTGCACCATTTCGGCGACAATCGCATCACGCAGCGAATTCGCCGCAAGCTCTTCACTCTTTTCGAACAGCTCACTTTGTTTCACGATTGCACAGGCTAACTGATAAATCGTTGCCTGCGCAGGAAGAAGATCAATTGAATCCCAGACAACTTTGTCCATCTTGAAGTAGCCGTCTTTCCAAACACCCAGTTGTATGCGCAACTTCCATAGCACCGAACTGAGAAGTTCTCCGGCCGGATAAAACGCCTGTTGCTGACCATTGAAGTCGAGAACTTGCGCAGAAAAATTGGCCGTTAAATTGCCAGAGCGCAAAGCGCCGTCAACCTCAACAGACTCTGCAAGCACGTTGTTTCCTGTGATGGCGTAAGTAAAATAGTCGGCAAGTCCTTCTTGAATTGCATAAGACTGGACGTAATTGCCTGGCGGAGGAATGACCGAACGATAGATGATGTGATGCGCAAATTCGTGAAAATAAACATCCGAATCGATCGACAGATTGGTGAGTCCGAGGTCACCGTCTGAGAACGGAACATATATGACAGGATTTCCCGAGCCGACACTCGAACCGCGCGGGCTGTACGACGGCGCTCCCGGCTGAATGGCGCGGACAAAAACGTCGATAGGACCTTTCAGCCCGAAATCGCCGAAAGCCTTTTTTTGCTCCTCACTCTGAATTCCACGGTGCCATTGTGCGGCTCTTTGAATAGAGTAATAGCCAACCATCTCGGAGTACTCGAGAGAATCGGGTGAGTATTCGTAACGCCCGTCAAACGAGCGTGCGAAACTGCCGCAAATTTTGAAAGAAGGCGACTTGTCCTTGCAATTCAAAACGCGGAAAAGCCTGTTGCGGAGATAACTGCTGTCGAGCAAATCAATCAGCGGGATTTCCTCCAATCCACTGGAGGTCGAGGCTACTTTGTTTTCTTTGTAGAGAAGACCAAGAGCGTCTGCGCCCAATTCAACCGGCTTCTCCTCTCCCCAGTAGCCATCCGATTCACGCAACCAGAACACTCTTTTGTTCTGTGGAATGACAATTTTCCACCAAGCAGTTGGCTCAGGTTGAATGTGAATGACCGGCTGCGGGTCAGGAATCTGCCAGGAACCTACGCGGAGTCGTTCCGCAAACAGGCTGCGAACTTGTGTTGGGTGCAATAAATGCGAGCGCCACGGTACCGAGAGGTTCTGCGAAATTGACGCAGACTCAGGAATTTTTCCGGAGAACCAAACCATCTGCTCCTGCTGACTTTTTGCATACGCAACTTTGAAGTCGGACGCATAAAGCTCGATGCCGTTCCACAACCAACGACCGGCCTGAGTGCGCACCATTTTCTGCTCAGCTCCGGCAGCAGACGCGGGAAAATGCGCACTTAGAAGAGAATACGGCTCCGCTCCTCCGTCAAAATTTGCAGACGGAGCCATCAGCGTCAGGGCAAGAGTTGGAGCAAGCACACCACCGATAAAGCTCATACTGACATGCTTATCGGAATTTCATGTCTAAATATAAAGGGTTCCACAAAAAAATTACGTCCGGGTGAAAACCTGCCCACAATCGAAAACTTGCCGCGACTCTAAGTGTTCTTTAAGCATTCCGAGGACATCTGACCAAAGCCCGGTAAGGCTATGCTGGACGCGGGGTTACAGTTGAGAGCATGACTGAAATTGACGTCTTGGCCAGCTGGTCGTCCGTTGACCGACACCTGACTTGGAGATGAGGGACACAGACGGTAATGTCGCCAAAAAGCCGAAATAGGAGTTCCGGTCATGTGGCTGCAGGGAAATGCACGCGGATTTAAGAGCTTTTCAGATTCAGGGGCAATGTCCTCGGGTGAACTCAACCGCGAACAGGTGATTCGCGCCGGACTCAACTACGAGCGCGTTAAGTCGCATCAAGAGAGAATTCTCACAGTTCTGACTTCCGGCC
>JBEDKY010000416.1:0-3342 GCA_041171905.1 Pseudomonadota bacterium | reverse complement strand
TTCCTGATATCATGGCCGAAAATGGCGTCGGAAAGCTGTATTTTTGCAATGAATGCGGTCCCGAGGAGCGCAGTGTTGAAAGCGAGTTGATTCTGGCCGGACACAAACAGGGATTTGTAATTCACAGCGGCTGGTCGCAATTTTTGATCACACCAGATGCAATTCCGTTCTCACTGTCGCAAATGCCGCAAACATTTACGGACTTTCGCAACAAGGTTGAGAAGCGGGGATTGGATTCACTTATCCACTTGTCTGACGCAACCGCACCGGTATCTGAGCCTGTGCATTTGCCATTGAGGACGGCCGGAATGCGACTTCATGACCTGTCCGAGGCATGTGTGAGTGGAGTCAAAACTGTCGCGGCTGATTTGCTGCAGATGCTGCCAGACGAAACCGCAGTGTTTGAGAAAGTCCGCAAGCTCTCTGCGCCCACCGATAAATCTGAAATACTGCAAGGTGGAAGCGATGCGGCAGAGCGCAGAATCGAGCATTATTTTTATCGCAGCAAAAATGTTTCGCGCTATCACGAGACTCGAAATGGCATGCTCAATCCATCCGACTCCACCCTGTTTTCCGCTTGGCTTGCAAACGGCTGTCTGTCGCCGCAGAAAATTTTTCACGAGATGAGACGCTATGAAGCACTGCATGGAGCTAATAAGAGCACATATTGGGTGATCTTTGAACTTCTTTGGCGTGATTTTTTCAAGTTTCATCTGTTACGATCGGGTAAACTGTTCTTTTTTTCTGAGGGGCTGGGCCATCGGAAAGAGCTTGATGATGCTGGCGCAGATGTTCATGCTCTTGATAAGAAGATTTCCGAAGTGATGTCATGCTGCAGCGGAAATTCATTCATCGATGCAAACCTGCGTGAACTTATTCAGACTGGATTCATGTCCAACCGCGGCAGGCAGAATGTTGCCAGCTACCTGATTCATGATCTGCGGATACCGTGGACAGTGGGTGCGTGGATTTTTGAATCGCTTTTGATTGATTACGACGTGGCCAGCAACTGGGGAAACTGGGCCTACATCGCAGGGGTCAGCTTTGACCCGCGGGGCGGAAGAAAATTCAACACTCTCAAGCAGCAGTCAGACTACGATCCCGACGGCAGTTATCTCCGCGCATGGTCGCTTTAAAAAATCTACGGCAGTGAAAGCGAAGCGAGTTGACTGAGTGTCAAACGCGACAGACCTCGCTAGGATATTCTGACAGCTAGCGTGAGTCCTTCACCGGTCGGCAACAGTGTTGCGCGCCAGCGGGGGCTTTCCGCAACGCGCTGATTGAAAAGTCGCACCGCGTTTGCGTCATTCCTCTGTGCATCGGTGTCGAAATCCGATTGCAAAATCAGCCCCCATGCGAAGGTGTTGTCTGCGATGAGTGTGCCACCGATTCGAAGGTTTTTTTCAGCCCAGTCAAGATACTGAGGGTAATTGCTTTTGTCGGCATCAATAAACATAGCGTCGAAAGGGCCCTGCTGCTCAATCAGCGTGAGCTGCGACAGTGCGGGGCCCTGAATGACCGTCACTTTTTCGGACAGTTTGTTTTTCGCAAACGTCTCGGCACAAACAGCCGCATTCTTCTCGTAAAATTCAAAAGTATATAGATGCCCATCTGCGGGAAGTGCGCGGGCAATGCACACGCCCGAATAGCCCGCGAGTGAACCGACTTCGACAACTTTTTTTGCGCCGATGGCACGCACGAGAACCTCAAGATGAAGTCCGTCCATGGCTCCAACGTGTATGTTTGGGAGTTTCAGGTGTGCGGCGCGTCTGCGAATTTCGGCGAGATTTTCGTCTTCCGGCTGAAAGCAGTTGTAGACGTATTCAGCCAAAAGTGGATCTGTGCATGCATAGGATTTGACCGGTGGCGACATGGGAGTCTCCGCAACCATGAGAATAATGAAAGACTTTGTTGTTCAATTTGACTCACGGATTGTCTTTCGTCCAGTATCCGAGCCGAAAGAACAAAAAGTGTTTTGTACTGAGTCATCACAGTAGATCGTCTCATTGGCCGTTGAACAACAAGGAGGATTGCCGATGCTTGAATTGAACGTGAAAACCGCCCGTGCATGCACTTTCTTGCTGGCTGTCGCATATGGACAGCTTGCCTATGGTGAGTGCAAGGATTTGATCTTGCGTATGCAGGATTCAAGTGGCAAAACCGCAGGGCGCGAAATTACGATGTTTTTGAACTGTCACGAGGGTTCATATCAGATTCCATCCTCGTCGACCATCAACATCTTTGAATGGAAAGATGGTCGGCTGTGTCACGGTCATCGTGTCTGCGGTAATGCACGCTTCTGGAAGGGACACTTTGGAGTTGCCGGGTTGTGGTCGTGGGGGAATTCACTGACCGATTTCACGAGTGACACACGCAAAGTAAATCACTTCAAAAAACTCGCCGATGGCTCGCCTGGAGGTCGCGGTGGCGATGCTGTGGCTGTTTCCAATTCTTCCGCTAGCAACTCGAACTACTGCGTCAACTCTTCCGATCAGGACGCACGCATCTACCGGATTTCGTCGAATTCAATCAACAACCACAATGGTGGTGTTTCAGCAGATGGCACTGCGGCAGGCAATGGTGGTGGAGCAACGCTCACTCAGGTTGCTGGCTCGGCAATCAATCAAAATGCGTTGTGCGTCGATAAGCTGCAGGTCAACGCGATCTGGAACAATCGAAATATCCGAATTAATGACAGCAGGTATCCTGACATGTCGGCTGCAGTTTCCGACGTTCTCGGGCCGCAGGCACATGATCAGCTGGAGGATGAGCTTGGACGAGATGGTCGCTGGTTGTGTTTCCAAAAGGGAGAAGTGGATCAGGACGTCAGAGGAACTGCAAACGGCGGTCAGGGGCCTGTGGCCAATGGTGGTGCGGCGATTGGTGGTTTCAACTATTCTCCGCTGACCGATATTTTTAAAGCAGGAAATCTGCAAACAACGCAGGTCTGTGCACCTGACGTGAACAATCAGATTTCCGCTCCATCCTCCTCTGTTGCAGTGGGAGGAAATGGCGGCAATGGCTACTCACCGATTTTCGGACTCAAGAGCGGATCTTCTTCGACTTCGGGGCAGATTGACACTGACTACAATGATCATGCTCTGCAGGTCGATTTTGCCCTGGATTTTGGACAAATTGAGCGCTACTGTACCCCAATCCGTCAGGAAAGTTGCTTCTGAAAATTGTTGAGCACAAGAGTGATTGACCCGGGCTGGACATGCCAATGTTCGGCTCGGGAATCAAATTTTTATTGTAGTCGCCTTGTCACTTAATCAGATCATTTGCAGTTGTTTTGTCCGCTTTGCACCTGTTGTCCGCCTGATGTTGGGACGACGGCAAGAC
>JBEDKY010000415.1:0-7838 GCA_041171905.1 Pseudomonadota bacterium | reverse complement strand
GCGGGCCAAACAATCATTCAACAGGATGAAATCTCGTCGCACCTTTTTCTGATCGCCGCTGGTATTGCCGAAGTCAGGCTCCCGCTTGTTGGTCCACGCGGCACAACCAGTGTTGCAAAATTCGGCCCCAGAGAATGTATTGGTGAACTGGCGATGGCGAAGATCGCGCGCAGAGCAGCCTCAGCAGTCGCTGAGGTCGAATGCCGATGCTTCGTTGCAGACGTCGCGAGGCTCACTGAATCTTTTGAAAAAAACCCAAAAATCGGATTTGAAGTCTACAGAAAACTTGCCACCATTATGACCGACCGACTCGTCGCAACCAACATGATGCTGAGGAACTCGGAAAGCAATAAATTCTGAGTGAAGCGCAAACACGGCGAGCGGCCTAATTTTTGAACGAGTGACTTTGTACTTTTAAGGACAAAGACAGAAGGAAAAAAAAATGTCACAGGTGATCGGGTTCTGCGGCGCCGTCGGCCAAACGCCGCTGATAGAGATTCAGACTTTGTCCAAGCTGACCGGCTGCCGCATTCTCGGTAAGGCTGAATTCATGAATCCCGGTGGTTCAGTCAAAGACAGAGCCGCGCTCGGGATTGTGCTTGATGCCATAAAAAGTGGACGCTTGAAGCCGGGTGGAACAATTGTTGAAGGCACGGCGGGAAACACCGGAATCGGACTCACGCACGTGGGAAATGCTTTGGGTTTTAAGACGGTGATTGTCATACCCAACACCCAATCGCCGGAAAAAATCGAATACCTGAGAGCATTGGGTGCGGATGTCCGCCCCGTGCCGGCCGTCCCGTACTCGAATCCGGAAAATTTCAACCACATCGCAAGACGACTGGCTGATGAGATTCCCAACTCGATTTGGGCGAATCAATTCGACAACATCGCCAACAGGCTTTTTCACGAAAGAACCACTGGTCCGGAAATCTGGCAGCAAACAGAGGGAAAGATAGATGCCTTTTGCTGTGCTGTCGGATCAGGCGGAACACTTGCAGGAGTTTCCAGATTCCTGAAAGATCAGAGTTCCGACATCAAGACAATCTGCATCGACCCATACGGCGCAGCAATGTACAGTCACTTCAAATTCGGACACCTCAATGATGTCGAAGGGGGTTCAATCACCGAGGGTATCGGACAAATCCGAATTACGGCCAATATCGCCGACGCACCAGTCGATGATGCGATGAGAATCCACGACAAACCAATTGTCGAGATGATCCACTATCTGGCCCGAAAAGAAGGACTGTTTCTGGGATCGTCCGCAGCGCTCAACGTTCTCGGCGCGGTGCAAGTTGCAAGGCAACTGGGACGCGGCAAGACGATTGTCACAATACTTTGCGATGGTGCAGGGCGCTATCTAAGCCGCATATTCAACCCGCAGTGGCTCGAGGAAAAAGACCTGACACCGCGTGCAACCGGTCTAGAATTCCTTGAAAGTATGATTTAACCGCCTTCCTAGCATTGATTCAGCGTTAAAATTGTAATAAAGACACGTCAAACACAATTTTAACGCATTGAATTTGGAAAATCCCTATGATCTTCCGGTTGCTAGTCGTACTTCTGCTTACTGCAATTGTTCCTGATGCGAAGGCCACTTTCTTCGACAGACCAGATTACTTCGAGAACAAGAAAATATACGACGAAGTCGAAGAGATCATCGAACTCCTTTATGATCCTGCGCTGGATGCACACGATCGTGAACTGCGGCTTCGCTTCAAGGACAAAAAGCTCGTTCCGATTTTTTCTGGTCTCAAAGAAGAAAATGAAAAACGATTCGTCTCGTCGCTCAAGAACGACGGCTTGTCGGACGATGACGTAAACGATCTTCTTAAAGACAGAAAAATAATCGATGCGTTCAAGGTGACGATGGAGAATGATTTCCTCGCGGGGACCGACACCTATTATACAAACGGCCTGCGCGTCGAACTCAGTTTCAACAATCCAGAATTTGAAAAGTTTTTCAAAAAGCTCGGATTCGACCACACTGACTTCTTTTTTCTGTGTGGACAAAATATCTACAATACATCCAACAACGATGTAGGAAGCAAGCGTCCAAACGAACCGCCCAATGCAGGCGTTTTATACTGTGGCGGTGCGGTAAACTCGTACAAAATGGACAAGAACAAGGCGCGTGTGAAGTCGATGCAGCGCATCGAAGCGCAGGTTGGTACCGTCGGACGTGGGTCGTTTGCAGAGCAAGTGCAAAACGGCTTTCACCGCCTCATCGGCGACAAGGAAGTCAACTGGGACTTTCAGGCAGCCGATCGCTTTTATTTCAACATAAACTTCCAAAAATACCGCAAAATCGGCGAGGGCGATCTTTATGGCGACTCGCGGCCTGAGTACAACATCATCATCAACGGCGGCGGAAACGCGGGAACGTTCACCAACTTCGTCAACGCTGGCGTCGTCTTCAATTACCGATTGCTCGGCTCCTTGATTGACATGTACGTCGGCAACAAGATGACGCCTTCGCTGGCCGAAGAACTTGCAATGATGAGTCCCGAAAACCGTTTAAAGAGAATTCTGTGTGACAGTCATTGGAGCCTGAATCTTTATTTCGGAAGCGAGGCAAAACTCGTCTTCAACAACTACCGCATTGACGGCAACAGCGACTACTTCACATCCACAGTGCCGTTTTTGGTTGACCTCAAGGCGGGCGTGGTTGTTCGCTATCGCAGGGTGTACTTTGACCTTGGCATCGTGCGCCGTTCGAGTGAATGGAACAACACGAATGGCCATCGCGACGGCCCGCCACACACCTACGGAATGATTACAATCATGGTGCGCTACGATAATCTGCGGGATTTGGTCGACCAAATCAGTCAGCCTGTCCGGTGGATGACCGACCCCGAGTACCGCAAAGCAGTCAACGAAGAACGACGCATCAAGGACCTTATCGCAAAAGACGGCTTGAAGGTGATCTTCGACGCTCAAGATCCCAAGAGTCCACCCAAGACTCTCGATCTGAAATGCCGATGAGTGCGCTTAGCTCTTAATTGCAGACACAATCCACATCGCTCTGCGAAAGTGTTCCATCAAGTGCCGTCTTAAAAATGGGAGTGGAACACTCTTCAGATGCACCAGGCAGCACGGCATGCGCACTGCAGCTGAATTCGAACAACGTAGAGTCCGAAAGCGATGCCTTCGCCAATTTTGCATGTTTCAATGGGGTTGCAGAATCGTAGGTTGAATTGAACAAATATGCTCGTGCCGATGACTGGACGGGTTTGCCGAACGTCTCGCGCCACTTTTGCGCGTCAACGAGAAACGAATTGCATGTCGCCTCGCGGATTTTTGCGAAATCAGTGACCTGCTGACGCAGATTGGGACCAACATAGGAGTATCTGGCATCACTAAACGTGGCCACCGCTGAATCCAACGTGAATCCCGACTCCGTGCAATTCAAGAATTCGTTGATTCCTGGTGAAAATCCGCCTAAGCCACCGCCTCCGCCCAGCAATTCATCAACAAGATCTGAATCCGAGGGCAGGGGTACACCAAGCGACCTCCATATGCTGAGCTGTTGAGACATCTTCTGACTGACTCCAGCAGCAGTGAACGTGATCTGGTCAGGAGGAGTACCGATTTGTTCTGCTCCGGCTTGAATGATCGACGCAAAAATCACTCTTTTTAGGGTGCTCATTCCAAAACTTCTGCCAACAGCAAGCGTGCTTATTTTGTCGAGCGGATTGCCCTGCAGCACGAGTGTCGAAAGCGGATATCCCATCACCAACTCAAGCGATTGGGCGAAATCAGGAACTGAGCCGCCAAACGCGGCAGCACACTGCGCGGATGAGGCACAGCTGGTGCTCAAGTACTTCAGATATCGGGCAATATCGGTGAACTCATCGACGTGACTTTCACCCATGTTTTGATTTGGCGGAATCACAGAATCCAAGATCATCCGATCGACAGTGGTCGGAAACTGACGCGCATATTCAAGTGCAAACATTGTGCCATAGGAGACACCGTAGAACGAGACTTTCGCATATCCCAAGCCAATACGGAGCGCTTCAACATCACGAACGCCCGCAAGCGTGCTGAAAGCAGATAAGGTGATTCCGGCATTGTCGAGCAGCTGCTTGCAAAGAGCAGAGTTCTCCCGTTCGGCTGCAATGGTCGCCTCAAGTGATCCCGCAGACGGAGCCCTCGGACACTCGGGAATGACAAAAGAGTGCGTTGTGCCGCGTTGACCAATGGCAATCAGATCCCGATCGTCCGCCAGAGAATCCCGCTTGCTGATGGCCCATTCGAATGGCCCCTGACCATCATCTCCTGGTCCACCAAAATGAAGAACCACAGGAGACCTGAGATTGCTGCGATTCTTTGCAAGAACTCTGAAGTAGGAAACCCGCAGGTCGCCAGCATCAGTCTTGTCTTTATCGACAGGCGAAATGATTGTTCCACATTCGTAATCAATACCCTTTTTCAGGTTCGTGGGAACGAGAATGGGACACGGACCTGCTGTCGAAATGCGCTTGATTTCGCCCTGAACGACAATCGTTCTTTCTTTTGCACGACAGGCACTCAGCAGAACCAATGAAAAAGCCAGAAGCAAAATCTTAAAATTCATCGGCCAATTCCTCATTGTTGTGGCCCACCGAGAGTGCCCGAAGCAGCCTGGAGCATGAAGCAGACATTGCGGCTATTTTGACGCATTCGGATATCAATAAATTCAGAATAACCGACCAATAATACTATAAATTAAAAAATCCTTAATCAGCCTGATATTTCATTCCGAATCCACCTGCAAGCGCGGGAAAAGCCCGACGCGAAATCTCAAATGAGCGGGGAATACGATGAAAATATGTGGCTCACTGATTTTTATGAGTTCAATTTTTTCGCTGTCTTTTTTTCTTGGTGCGTGCAAAGCCAAGAATCCTGCACTCGATTCCGAAGCCTCCGCCGCACGTGAGTCGAGAAGATTCGAGTGGTGTAAACCTTCTCCATCAGCACTTTCCGCCTTGCTCGAGAGCATTGAAACAATGGAGAAGGCAGGCAAAGCCGAGATTCGTCATTCTCCGAGTGGCGGCAAGACAGAGTCACTACCACCACCCAAATCTGTGGCAGGTTTACTCGAAAAACCACCCAGTCAGGAACCACCTCCCTGCGGTCAGGATTTTGATCATGCCATGCTCACTAACAGCCAGTACATTGCCATGCTCTCTAAAGGCGAAATGCCAGCGATTGCGCTCAATGCCACAGGCTCGGGCTGCACCGTCGAGTCTTCCTCGGGAATACTGTCGGTCACAAAGATGCCCAGTGGGGGATACATGGTTGAGTTGATGGGTTGTGGCGGACGCACACGCAGCGAAATGATCATCCCGCAGGCGGATCTAATTAGATTTGCCAGATCGATTTTACGAGGAGTCTGACGGCCGCGCGGGTCAAAGCAACTGTCCTTGCTGTCTGACCCGCTCCAGTTTAATCTGAATTCTATCAATAAGTTCAGATCTGGAGTTTTTCATGCGTTTGTCTGCACTGATGGCGGCATTTTTGAGTCTTTTTCCCTGTTGGTCACATGCAGAGGACGGAGCTGATGGCGAAGAAAAGGCATCGATGAGCCTTGCACTTGGAGGCTTGAGAATTGGCCGTGCCAAGGAAATAAATAAACCAAAAGAAGGCGCATCGGTCTCTAAAGTTGTGACCTCGGTCGACCTGTTTGGAGTGGGTGGCAATTCGACGCTGCCCTTTATGGAGTTTGGCCTCTCCGTCGGAAAATTTGTTTTTTACGGCTACCCCAACGAACCTATTGGTGGTCGTGAGCTGTGGGTTGGAATGAAAACCTCAGACGTGACCGAGGTCGGATTCATTGCCGGAATCAATCAACTCACATTCGATCCGGCTCAAACTATCGACGACAAGGAAACCAAAGCGCTGGCAGCAAATCGCCTCGGACTTTTTGTAAACCATCGACTGCAGGTCGAAGATGAAGACTTCGACCTCAACCTTTCACCTTGGTACGCACTTGCAAATTCTCGCTACAGCAGTTCTACATTGAACGAATCGAGCCATGAGCTGGGAATATCAGCCGAAGCATTGTGGGTGTGGACTATCGCAGAGAATCTTGAGGCAGGATCCGGTGCCGGATTCGCCTGGAGCAAGACAGATCGCTCGCTCGACGGAAAGGTTCTGCAAACCATCGACTGGTCGAATTTGTCGGTCATACTTGCAGAAACCACCTATTCTTTTTGAAGCAACGGCTGCCGCAATACAGGCTAGCGAATTCGAACCACGGAGAATCCCTCCGCAGTGGGCTCACCAGCGCCTTGCGGCGACTGTGAATAGTTCAAAACGCCGGAGGGATTAAAATTCGAAACGACCTTGGTTGGCGACTGAAATACGAACGAAAGTTGTCGCAGAAAGCCGACGTACACCCAATTCATCAGATGAAATTCATTGAAAAGATGATGATTCGTCAGAACAACAGTCGGCTTCAGAAAACGCCAGTTTCCAGGAAACAAGGACTCATAACAGATGAGAATTTGATGACTCGCAACAAACTCGGCCAGTGCCCGTTGATCGGTTGGCACGGGTTCTTCTTTGAGCGGACCATCATTGAGAATCTCGGAATAGGAAACGCCTTTTGACGGCGCCTCAAACATCGGCATCTGTTCGCGTTTGCGCCTGAGGATCGTTATCGGAGGAGATATTGCGTTGAAATCTCTGCTCGTGAATTGCTTGCGCGTAATTTCAGTTCCCAAAACGACATTATTGTTTTGAAGAAATGCTCCCTGCACCCATGCGACCGTGCTCACAGAACTTTGTTTGAAAATAACACTTAGAACCGGCTGCATCAGTGGGTAAACATCGGTTGCCATCTCGAGGCTGACAAAGGTCTCGGGCAGAATCAAAACAATTGAATCGGCTAAGCGAGTTCGGCTTTGCTGGACTGCAAATTCATCGGCCAAGCGATTCCCCAAGATGGCCAACGCAAGCGTATTTCCTCTCGAAATTTGCTCGCGCGTACGGGCGTCTACTTGCGTCTCAAATAGGACGTATCGAACCATCTCTTGTTGGGACGGCGAATGGAATTGTGCAGCCGGCAGTGGGAGCGGCAGTGCGGGAAAATAAGTGATGGGATGCCAAGTGTGGAAAAACAAAAACTCAGAAAAGAGCATCAAAAGATAAACTGCAAGAATCCTGAATGCGGAAAATTGAATGCGGGCGAATAGAAAACGCTCCGCCAAAACACAACTCAATCCACGCACGATGCCGTACGTCAGAATGCCCAGCGCATAGAATCCGAGAGACAAAAAATATGCCCTCTTCTCGCCAGCCTTTACGAATGACGCATGCATGTCGGGTATGTAGGGGATGCAAAAAAACGCGGCCGCCACGAAAGACCAAAGCCAAAACTCTCGCGGGCTGTACAACCTGCGCATACGTATAAACATTGCCGCAACGGCCAGACCGAAAATCAGGATTGCGAACGGACGCAGGTAGGTCAACCACAGGGCCTCGATGGCCGCACTCGGGAAATCAAAACCTTCATGGAACAGTCGGTTTGCCCAGACCAGCACGGCGAGCGCGATAATTAAAAGCAAACTTTTGGACCGGTCCTTGAATGACAAGTCTGACACACTTCCCTGCGATGGTGACTGTGGTCACTTTAGCGCGCCATGAGGTCCTTGCAAAGTTCTGCCATTTGCAGCTTCGTCAATGGCCACTCAACATTGATGTCGGCATGTGAGCATCCAACGGCAGCGGGGACTTTGTCTGCCAAACGAAAACGCAGATAGTGAACGGAACTGATTCGCGATTCACCGATCTGCCTGTTGTCAATCAAAGGGCGAACCATCGTGCCATCAGTTGTCTTAACGTAAAGG
>JBEDKY010000414.1:0-10171 GCA_041171905.1 Pseudomonadota bacterium | reverse complement strand
GAGCTGAAGGAAGCTATCTGCGCTTGCGAGACAGGCTCATCAAAACCGAGTGCCTGATCCTCGATGACCTTGGAATCAAGAAACTTCCAGCATCTGTCGTGCAAGATCTCTATGACATTCTTGAAGAGCGATTCTCAACGAAGAGTACAATCATCACGAGCCAGATTCCTCTCGAAAACTGGCGTGAGGTCATAGAAGATCCCGTTGCCCTTGAAGCTATTCTCGACAGGCTCATTCACGGTGCTATCAGACTCAAACTTGAAGGAGAATCTATGCGGAAGAAACGAGTTCAGACCAAGGGGGTTGACACCCATTGAGATACAGTGGAAATCGAAAACGTATTCGTCGGACGCGATGACCTGACGGGGTGGATCTCAATCAGGAAATCAAGTGGATCTCGATGAGGAAATTCGGCACCTGGACAACGGGTGGCACTCCACAAGCATATTATTCAGTCAATCAAGAATGCGATGAAGTGAGCAGCCATCTTGTTTTTTTCAAATTGCTGTGTGTCAATCTTTTTGCACAGCGTCTATTGAGTCGGCACAAGTCATCAAGATAAGTATTAAAAGTGAATTTGACGGCGTTGAAGTTGAGTGATCAATCAGAGGAAGGTCTCAAATGACGAATCAGAATTGTGTATTGATTGTTTTTGCCGGTGCCATTTCAATATCGGGCTGCACCAGTGTTCCCAAGGGTACTCCTGCCTCGACTCAGGCTTACAACGCTGCGGCGGACGCGACGGCGATTCTAGGAGCGGTCAGCGGGGAAAAACTTAAAATTCAAGGGCGTAACCCAGATGCGGGCGTTGTTGCTTCAACGCGAGTTGAAATATTTGTCACCGGGCTGATGGATTGTGTCTCTGTTGCTCCCGGTGATGTGATTTTTGAGTTTTCAAACGAAAGTGCAGAGACTCTGACCTTTGGGGCTATTTCCAAAAATTGGGACGTTGTGAGTGCGGCGCTCCTCAGGCAAAAAGAAACCTATCGGGTTAGGTTGAAATCGCAACGCACGGGAGCAACCATTGCCGAAAAGACGATGGCGTATACGGGCGATGCACCGTGGAAAATATTCCTTCCCGCGAGTTGTATAAACTGAGCTTTCATTGAGAAAGCTGAAGCGAGTGATTTCTGTGTTCCCTGAATCCCGTCAATGATCTGTTTCCGATTGTTTGGGTGTTCAGATAATTGATTGTGAAAGTCGCTGTTCCGAGCTCGTGGCTGAAGGGAATTGTAATTTGTCTCGGCTGAGCGTCACAAATCGGATTGACGTTTGCGAGAGTTTGACTGGCAACTTCCTCTGACTGGGGGCGACGTCCATCGGGCAACGGATCATACTCCCTCATTACTCTGACAATCGTCACCCGCTCCTGAGTTTTTTCAGAAAGTCTGCAGCCTGCGGGTTCTTTGATGGTCATTCTCAGGGCGTATTTCCAATTCCAATGTCTGCTTTCAATCGAACAGAAACTGTCGCGCGGGAGATGCCCGATTCCTGTTTGATATTGATCGAATCGGCCCTTGTCGAAAACAATCCGCTCCACGGACGGACGTGATTTTAAACTGACTCCGCTCCGTTCGTCGAACATTGTGCAAGAGAAGTTGTCGAAGATTGCATAATCTTCACCTATCTGCCCCCGTTCGACGGCTGCTTCTGCGAGGACTGTGGCAAATGCATCGATGAGCCGCCGCCCTCCACCCGCTGCACCGAAGGGACCCACCGGATCGTTGTCGGTCACACAGTCCAGACCTTGAAACGAGATCTTGTGGGCAAATTCATGCGCCAGAACAAAAAAGAGTTGTTTTGGAGAATAGGTCCGAACAGTGTCGTAATGAAACAGAATAGGGCCTGCAGTGCCGCAGTCCGTTGCTGCAGCAACAGGTCGCAGGGCGCCATCGGTATCCGGCATAACGAGCGGCTCGAGAACCAGTTTGAAAGGCGTTGGCAGGGCGCCACGATTGAGGGTGAAAATCTGCGGAACTGCGCTGCGGACAAACTCCTCACAGAAATCTTGCTCTGCGGAGTTGAGAAACGACAGTTTATGACATCTGCTTGCCAATTGAGAAATGTGTGCATCGTCGGCCAGAGGTGCGACAACCTGAATCAAAGATTCTCGCGTCTGTGCAAGAAAACTGTCGATGACATCGCCGCCGTTGCGGACGATGACGGTTGCTGTGGCCTCTTTGACAGAGACCAGAGCAGCAACGATTCCTATCGGGATAAAGCGTTTTGCAAGATGTCTGAGAAACGTCATGAGAGGTCCTTTCCTTGCAGGCGGACAGACACCGGAACGGCATTGACCAGCACTTGGTAAAGGCAGTCGCCGCCGGCGGAGTGTTCTTCAGAAAATTGGCCCAGTTCATCGGTGAACTTCTTCAGCAGCACTTTGAGTTTTTGAAAACCTGCTTCATCGAGTGACATCAACACCAATCCCGCCTCGCGCTCTGCGACGGGCACTTCTTCGGTGAGACGGGCTGCCAATGAAAGCGACTTGACGTGCAGCCGGCGGATGCGTTCATCGGGAATTTCGTCTGTGCTTTCGACTGTGGGATATTCGGGAGTTGTGGAGCCATTCAGAGTGCGGCGGAGAAACCCCTCGTGCATGAGCGAACGGATCGACTTTGCAATCGACGCAGGCGAGGCAATCCCTCGCAACAAACGAAACAAATGACCGGCATCCGGTTTGAATGCAGACAGTCGGGCCGACTCCCACAGGTGCAAATTAAACCAAGGCTGAAAGAGCCCCGAGCGGATGCTCTGACGGGCGTTCGGTCTGGATTGTCGCTGCGGACGTTGCCTTGGCTCATCCTGTTTTGCTGGCGCTTCAGTGAGATCCTCACTGCCCAGCATTGAAAAAAGCGCACGCCGTTCATGAGGACTGAGGCGCAGAAGTTTTGCAAACTCCGGCACTCGGTCCGGTGACAAACGACGCTCTCCGCGCGCAATCAAAGTGACGAGCGCAGGTGAACAGCGACGCAGGGTGCGAGTTTGTTGTCGCACAGAGAATGCAGGTTCCGTCACTTTTCTCCACTGCAACATGTCTTTCACAAATGCGTTTGCGTCTGAGTATGTAAAAACGTCGGGCCGCCGATGAGCGTGTTCCATGATGATGTCACCTGCTCACTCGATGAGGCCTTTGTATTCGCAGGCGAGTTTTATGTGCACTTTTCGGCCACCCAGGAACGCCGTAATCTCGGTCTTAAATTCAGAGGGATCGAATTGAGGGAGTCCGTTCACCACTGCAACCCTGCCCCATGTGGAGTAAGGCCCAGAACCGGGTTGGGGAAGGCCCGCATCCGTGGTCGGTTCAGTGCAAATGTTTGAAGAGCATACAGAGAAGTACCCGAATGTTCTTTGGTATCCTTCTTCAGCATATGATGCATATTCGGTTTTGAGATTAACTTCGACGCTGTAGCTATTAGGCAACGTCGTCTTAAAAAAAGCTTTTCCCTCTGCTTCGTGAAATCCAGTGGTTGAAATTCGTGTTCTGCGGGCCATATCAAACCACATGTTATTGCTTGCAATCTCTTTATTGTCCGAATCCCGCACAGTGAAGGTGCAATCAAAACTGTCCACCGGTACGGCTAATGCATCCGGCGTCAATAGAAAGAGAGAGGAAGCACTCACAAGCAAAAACGACTTCTTGAACATTTCTGTCTCCTTTATGGATCATTCAGCGACCCGCATTCGTGCAGGCACATTCACATCATCCCAGCCCCGTGCGGACGGAACAACCGAGGTGTGTTTACAAGGTAAACGGATTAATGAGAGCTTTATAAATAAATCTTGAATTTTCGCAAGTTCGGGAGGTGTGCCTGAGGAGTTTTTTCACTCTGCTGAAGTGGGGTGGTAGATGAGCTGATATCTCAGGCGAGAGTGTTTGCTTCCAACAATGGTGAATAGAGACAAAACTCTATTGCTGATGTGTTTTGAATGAACGATAGCTGAAACCAATCGTCAGAAGCGTCGGCAAAATGATTCCGACCAGCGGAACAAGGTTGTTCGGATGGATGCAAATCCACGTGAGCGAGATAAGACCTGAGATAACGAACGCACGGCTGGCGAAACGGTGTGTTTGTTTCCAATTGTCGTCCGATGCCAAAGTCCATGGGAGGCGAAAACCGACGACAAAATTTCTTTCGATTTTGCCGAAATAATTGCCCATGAAGACAGTCAGGAGAGTCACGCCGACGGGAACTGCACGTGAAATCCAAACCCCTGGTTCAAGCGACTCAGCCAAGGATGCGGCATAAATCAACATCATAAAAAGGGTTAGACCGAAATTGAGTTGCGCAATGGTACGCTTGCTTTGCTCGGCTTTGTATCCTTCAGGAGACTGGCTCAGCAGTCCGGAGACAAATACCAGAACAACAGAGGCCATGACCGGCAAAAAGAGCAGAGCAAAAAGTTTTGAACTATGTCGATCTGCCTGACCGAGTGTACTGAAATGAACCGGCATTTGCTCAGGAAAGTGATTGGAGAATGCCAATGCGAGACCAAGAGAAAGCAGTATGACGAGCCAGCTGAGGGCATTACTTTTTAGTATCTGAATCATCGGCTGAACCCTTTCTGGAAAAAAAATCAAGTGAGAATTTGGCCATGTCTTCGAAGACTGTTGTGTGGATCGAGTAAATGATTTGTTGTCCCTGACGCTTTGAAGTCACCAGTTCGGCAGCCTTCAGTTTGCTGAGGTGGTGCGAAAGCGACGCGCCAGTGATTTCAAAATGGCTTGCGATCTCTGCGACCGTGAAGTCTCTCTTCTTCAGGAGCTCAAGTATATGACGTCTTGTTTTGTCCGAGAGTGCCTCGAAAACCAGCTGAATCTTCATATTTAGATGATTATCTAAATCTCTATATACTGTCAAGTTGTTCAGAACAAATCTGACCTTTTTTGCTCTTTTGGACAGGCTGTTTTAGGCTTTAAACAGGCAGCGACACTTGCAAATTTGACTGACTCAGAGTGAGCTACGACGGTAGGACGGTTAAAGAATTTATCCTGTCCTACAAGAGTAAACCGTTCTACTGGCTGGAATATGGTTCAGTTGTATCGGGTATTGCATGGTTGAGTTATCTGCAGAAGTAGCCAAAGGAATCGATGAAAAGTATTTTTTCAGAAATAGCAAAAGACAACCGTCTGAGTCTTGCGGATGCGCTTGACCTCGAAGCGACGGCTTTTGCCTCGGACGTTCTTTCGTGGTGAGTCATTTTTGCTGAACAGACCAACTTGCCCAAATCGAAAAATTGGCCTTTGATCAATTCACATGGCCAGCGGTGTGGGAGGCTGAGTGGTGAGATTGGGGTTGTTTTTCTCGATATTGCTTATCAGCACTCAAACAACATCTTGCAAAATCTGGGACAGGCTCACGCAGGGCTCCAACAAAAGCCTTACGCCCACAAGGGGCAAGGGTGAAGTGCAGATCAAATCCTTCAAGCTGGGATTTGCCGAGAAAATTGGAATCAAAGATTATAGGGTAGTGCGCGAGTATTTGCGCACAGGCAGCGAGGTCAGTGAGTCGCTGGGCAGTGTGATTCGTGTGAGATTCGGAAAACTCACGGCGTCGCAGTATAAACTTCTGATGGAACACTACGGCGGGCAGAATTTTGTGCACTTTGATCCCAACCGGGAGTACGAGCTGCAGGATTTTTTGCCACCCAAAATTCAGGCCCTTGTTTATCGCTGGCTAATTCCCACCGCACAAACCGACCTCCGGATACCCGAGAGCTGGGGTGATCCCTATCGGCCGGGGGAAGCCATCAAATCTTACGTTGAAATGAATTGTTGGTCCGCAGCATACGAGGTCGTCCGCGAGTGGAGTAAACCGTGGGCGGCAGCCACGGGAAGTATTTCGTATTTTGGTCCAAAAATCGCCGAGGAGGTTTTGTGGACCAACGAAAAAGCGATCGAAAGCAAATCAACCCTCGAGAGGTCAGCATGGGGAGCAGAGGCGGTTGCCCCACGCAACGCGGGACGCAAACCCGGAGATCTTTTGTACATCAAAACGAAATTAACGCGTATTGGTCCGGCGCATGTTGCGATTTGGCTCGATGATGACCTGTATTTTGAAAAAACAAACTCAACGGCAGACGATCCGATTCGGCTCGCGCTGTTTTCAGATGTGGTTCAGTCCTATCTTGGAGCCGATGAGCCAGCAGCTCCAGTGACGATGTCTTTTGTGCGTTACAAGTCGGGAACACTGCCGGCGCCCGAGACTTTTGCAGGAATTGATCCCTACGGACGGGAGCAGAGCCCGTTGCCAGCGGAATTGCGCAAATCGGTTATTTTCTCGATGGACCGCGGGCTCGACGGTAATCTCAGAAAATACAGTGTCAATCGCATACTGAATTTTAAAATTGGCTCTGATTTGCAGACTGGACGTGCTGTTTTTGTTGGGGCGAATGAAATTAAAAATTTCATGCTCTCAGATGAATTGAGCACAGCCGGCGGCACTGTCGCACGCGATGGTTCGAAATCAACGGCATACAAAATTACGATGGATTTGCAGCTCTTCATTTTTGGTTCTAACGGTCAGCAGGTGGCAAAAATTCAGGGTGTTCGAAGCAGCAAGCCGGATGTGATTGCGGAATTCCGCACCGGTGATGTCACCCTGACGTTCAGGAAGGTCAAGCCCAATGGATTCCGCCTTTCGCATCCCCAGGTTGATGACGATATTTTTGTGTCGTGCGCGCGTGCCGATTTATTTCTGTAATGCCGGTCGAAGTGCTGACGGTGCTCGCCGCGGTACTCGGTAATCAAGGTTCGGTTAAATTAGCTAAGATAAAACGAGAAGTAACACATTGTTGAGAATTAATGAAGTCATTGATGCACAAAAAATTGTGTATCAATATTGTTTGACTATCTTTTTTTATTACACTATCGCTCGCGTCTCAGTCGACTCGGACGACTCGCAATTTGAAGAATTTGTTCTGATGCCATGCGTCTGAATCTTCAATCCACTGAAAGGAAAATGTAATGAAAAGGTTCTTTTCCAGAGCCCTGATCTCATCAGTCTTGACTACCTCGCTTCTTGGTTGTTCGTCTGGGGAAGTCGTCCGTGGTGTTGGTGCCGTCGCACTCGGCACAGCCGTTGCCGTCGCCACAGTCTATGCACCTCCGCCAAAGTGTCGTGCAGGCTACCGTGAGGTTTGCCACAGCTACGTCAATTTCTGGGGTGAAGTCGTACGCGAGTGCACCAGAGCATACGATGACTGCGTGCGCTACGAGGCTGCGAAACTTGAAGACACTGAATCACTCACCGACGTTGCCGCGGGGCTGCCACTTGTGAATGAGGATTTCGCAGCAGAGTTCGGAATGAGCTTCGCAGCCGCAAACGAATTCGTTGCAGCGATGCGTCGAGCAGCGGACGGCGATGAAGGCGCTCTGACGCAGTACGGATTTTCCTCTGAAGATCTCGAACTCCTGGGTGAATTCAAACTCCCCAGCAAACAGGCCATCAGGTCACTCGCGGAAAAATTGAACATGATGTACGAGTCAACGGAAGGCATGCTCAACCGCATGCGTGCGTGGGGACTTCAGGAAAAAAGACGCCGCGACGCTTTGGGCCGACGATTCTGAGTCTGCCCGCTCGCGAACGCTCAATGCGCAGGGAGAAACTGTGAAGCCGTGTTTCGGTTTGCAGCTCTGCGCTTTGGCAGGCAGGGACACAAGCCAGAGAAAAATCAGGTTGCTCTTTGATCGAGTTTCAAAGTTTTCTTTCTGAACTGTTGAGCCACAGATGGTTTAAGATTGCGCGAGCCGCACGTGGTTAGAGGTTGCGGCTTTTTGTTTTGTCAGCCGAGCGCGCTGATTATTTTTTTTCTTAAATCGTTCTCAAAATTGCAGCGTTATGTCGAATAACTCTTTGTGATTCATCGGTGTACCTCATGCTCCTGAACACCGAAAAGTTCGCATTCAGAGCAATCCTTTAAATTTCGCTTGCAAGCCGCTAACCGCACCGGAGATTTTCAACAGGGCAAGCTATGATTACAACAACGTTGCACGCATCGGGTAAAGCAAACCAAGGCGCTACCTGATTATATCAAACCGTGATTATAATTCGCTCATAAAATAAGGAATAAACACGTTAAAAGTCTTCACTGCGTTGCAGAGCGAACGTATTTGCCGGGAGACAGGAGAGAAGCGACTGTCTCAATTTTTTTTCACATTGAAATGTTCCACAATTGAATACGAGTGCATTCATATCTCGGGTATCAGTGTCCGGTGAAGTACGAGAGGGATGTCGCTTAAGACAGACTGAGAAGAGCAAATCAGATCACAAGAAATTCTGGTGGCAGAAAAAACAACCTTGACCTAAAGCAGATCTTCTTCTACAAAACTGTTGTATGTTGTTATACTACACTTCGTGAGGCTGGCTGTGAAGGGTGAGCAAGCATTCGGATTCTTTGGGGTTTCTCCACTTGAAACGCGCCTCTATCTGAGGCTTTTGCAGGTTGGAGTCGTCAACGGTTCGGAGCTCGCGCGGCTCGAAAGTCTGACGAGGGCATCGGTTTACTCGGCACTCAATAATCTTGCCGAGAAGGGACTTGTTCGGGTGATTCCAGGGCAACCTCAGCAGTTTGAGGCGACCCCCTACAAACAGCTGATTCGCCGCTTCGAACAGCTCAGCAAGGAGAGTATCAAGGAGATTGAGCAGACGTTGGAAAGCCTGCCTCAGCCGACGTCCACATTGCACGTCATCAATTTTTCTGATCGCGCCTATTTTGATGCTGAATTGATTGAGCGGTTGCAGGCTGCCAAACGGGAAGTCTACATCTCAGCCTGTCGTGACCTTCAATTTCTCGAGAGCACACTGTTGACACTTGCCAAACGCAAGGTCCGCGTGATCGGATTCACATTTTCGGGTGATTCTCCGACGGGGCTCTGTGGATTGAAGAAATTCCCGAGCGGTGAAATTTATGTGCGACCTTCACTTCCACTGCTCCACAACGCCAGCGAGCGTGTCATGGCTGTCGTTGATCTCGAATATGCGCTCTCAGGTGGATATTCCGCGGGCGGTGGTTTTCTTGGAATAGCCTCTGCCAACAAACTGTTTGTCAACATGACTGCTGAGCACATTCATCACGACATCTATCTTGCCAAAATGGAGAAGTTGTCGGGCAGTGATCCTGTTGGTCCGTCGATACTCATCGGCTCTCTTCACGAAACATCGGGCAAGTAATAAAAAGGCTGTTTTTGTCATGGAACTTCGAATTTTAAAACTTGCTGCACCTGTGTTTGTCGAACTGAGTCTTCAGATTGGTATTCAAATTGTCGACGCCATGATGCTCTCACGGGTCTCGGATAACGCAGCCGGAACAGTGGGTGTCTTGGTCACGCTTTTTGGATTTCTCATGACATTTGTTTTCTCGCTTAATCAGGCTGGGAGCATTCTTATCGCGCAGGCGCTCGGCAGACAAAGGTACGCCCGTGCTGAACGAATCCGCTGGATGATGTTACTTTCTGCCCTGCTGATGACCCTGCCGATGTCTTTTGCATTGTATGCCGGTCGTGATTGGATCATCTCGCTTATTTACTCATTTGAAGGAGATTCTCTGCGGCATGCCTCGGAATACCTTTCGGTGGCGTCGTGGAGTGTCGCTGCATCGGGGCTTTCACTTGTTGTGAATTCTTTCGCACGGAGCATTGGCAGGCCTGCTTGGATTCTGCCCAGTTCAATTCTTGGCAATCTGCTCAACGCAGTTCTTGCATATCATTTTGTTTCGCGCGGATTCGGTGTGCGCGGGGTTGCATGGGCTGGGATGATCGCTGTTCTTTTCATGATAGTTTGTTCCGCTATGGTCACATTCGGTCATCTCCGTCTCCGTGTGAGTCCCATCAAATCATTTCGCTTGTTCCGCGAGTATGGAAAGAATATTTTTTCTCTTTACTTTCCCGTTGTCGTTGAGCCTGTCGCATATCAGGGAGCGCAGGTGTTGATTGGCATGGTCATCGCACAGTTGGGTGCGGCTGCCATGGCCGCTCGAAGCTATTCCTCAAGTGTTTATGCCTTTTGCTTTCTTTGGTCGGTATCGATGAGTCAGGCTGCGCAATATCTTGTCAGCCACGAGTTTGGAAAAAAGAATTATGAACAGGCATTTTCTGCGCTGAGGTCGTGTCTGGGGACAGCCGTGCTGGCAGGAGGGTGCCTTGCGCTTCTCCTCGCTCTCACTTCTCCGC